>USNU01000001.1 GCA_900556095.1 uncultured Bacteroidales bacterium
TAGGTGCTGCTGCTCAAATCGGCGTATTCGTTGCTTTAGGTGGCGCAATGATGCTTGGCTTTACAGCTCAAGAAGCAGCTGCTATCGGTATCATCGGTGGTGCTGACGGTCCTACTTCTATCTTCTTGACCTCTAAACTGGCTCCTCAGTTGCTCGGTCCTATCGCTATCGCGGCTTATTCGTACATGGCTTTGGTACCGGTTATCCAGCCGCCTATTATGCGCGCACTGACGACCAAGAAAGAGCGTGCCATCAAGATGAAACAACTCCGCTCCGTAAGCAAGACCGAGAAGATAGTCTTCCCTGTCGTTATCACGGCTATCGTGGCACTCGTTCTGCCCGACGCAGCACCGCTTATCGGCTGCTTGATGCTCGGTAACTTGATGAAAGAGTGCGGCGTGGTGGATCGTCTGAGCAAGACCGCTCAAAACGAGTTGATGAACATCGTGGTTATCTTCCTCGGCTTGTCGGTAGGTGCCACCGCAACCGGTGCTACCTTCCTGAATGTCAAGACCTTGCTCATCCTCGCTATGGGTATCATCGCATTCAGTCTGGCTACTGCCGGCGGCGTTCTCTTTGCAAAACTGATGAACCTCTTCACCAAAGAGAAAATCAATCCGCTTATCGGTTCCGCAGGTGTGAGTGCAGTGCCTATGGCTGCACGTGTAAGCCAGATGGAGGGTCAGAAAGCCGACCCGAGCAACTTCCTGCTCATGCACGCTATGGGTCCGAACGTAGCCGGTGTTATCGGTTCCGCAGTGGCTGCAGGTATCCTGCTCACCTTCTTGGGATAATCCGTACATCTCTCTCATAAAAAGAGCGTTGCTCAATCAGGGTAACGCTCTTTTGTTAAAATACAATAAAGAAAAGTCCCTTTCAAATCTATACCAATCAGCAAGGGATGAGCATAGGATGAGCATAGGATAGGCTTATGATAGGCTACCTTTTCTATTTGTAAATTTTAATAATATAATCTAACAGCCGAAGGCAGCCTAACAGCGTAGCGTTCCAACATCCAACATCTAACATCTCAACAATATGGACACTCAAACCATCATACAACACTTGGAGCATAAATCGGTGAAACCGACCGTCAATCGTATTCTGGTCTATAGCACCTTGGTCAATCTGGACCGCCCTGTGAGCCTGAAGGACTTGGAGAACGAGATGCTCAACTTGGATAAGTCGAGTATCTTCCGCGTACTGACCCTGTTCGCGGAACACGATGTAGTGCATGCTTTTGAGGACGGTCGCGGGGTGATCCATTACGAACTCTGCCACCACACCGACGGCGAGTGCCACCATACAAATGGTCATCTCCATTTCTACTGTGAGACCTGCCAACAATCCTTTTGTTTGGAGAACACCCCCATCCCCCCCATCGCCCTTCCCGCCGGCTTTGTCCCCCACTCCGTCTCCTTTGTCATCAAAGGCACCTGCCCCTCCTGCGCCAAGAAACACAAATAAATAGAGAAAAGGGAAATTGCACCTGAAATTGTTGCAATGCGGAATAAAAAACTATATTGCCATAATGCAATGATACACTTTGTCTATAAAGGCTTCATAGTCGTTGATAATGATTGAATTACCGAAAATGCCATATTGCTCGGAAGACAACACTATCGGGGCTTTACATTGCGCATAATAATCCATGTACTCTTGTGACGTTGCCCCAAGCAATGCATTGTTATCGGGAATGTGAATCACGTACAAAAGCGTCTTGTTGGGTGTATGAAAAAACATATCCACATTGTCATTGGATAAGATCTTGTATTTCTCTGCATTATGTAGCGTAAATTGCTCCCACTTGGTGATGCGTTTCGTCTCTTTCTTGTAGTACGGCAGCCTATCCAAGATAATAAATATCTGAAAATAAGGGCATTTATTTGCACGTATATTGGCTGTTTCACCGAGCATATTCTCAAAGTAGTTGTTCGAGTTTTGAGAATAGTTTTGCATAACAAACTTTACTGCAATTCCTGCGACAGGGATGTCCTTGTGCGTTGTAGCATCCTTCTTTGAGATAGTAATATCCACCTTTTTATCCACATATCGCCCCATAATGCTTTCCTCCTTATCATTACCAACTCCTTGGGATTGAATGGAGAAAGAAGCACCTAAACGATAGGCCAAATCGCGCGCAATGGCACCATGCAACGGTTTTAGTTTTGCTGTACTACGTGATGTCCCTGATTGCACAAATTGGTTAAAAGAGAGTGAGAGAACATTTAGAAACCCCTGATTGGTCAATGGGTATGAAATTTGCTGTGTTTGCATAGTTTTCTATTTGAAAGTTAATATATTTCTCTAAATCTTTGGAGTTGAACGTGTAGTAACCACCACTTTTGTAGCACTTTAATGTGTGTATATAACGGATAAAGCAATCTGATTTAATAAGGCTTTCCAATATGGAGAATGGCACATTGGTTAGCATATATAGTCCGCTATATACACCACTTCCATCGGGAACGGGCTCCAAACGGATGCTATCCATATCTTTGATAATCGTATTGATGGCTATTTTGTAAGCATAGACATCTTTCAGGGCTTGAGTGCGTCCGTACAAGTACCATTCGGGATTAGTTGATGCGGCTTTTCCTTTGAGTAGCGTTGCTTTCCGCGTCTCCATATAGGTTTTAATCACGACATTCCGAAATAGTATGTCTTGGGAAAGCGGTTTCCCATTTTTATCATAGGGGAAGAAAGCGCGACTCCATTTGCCTGTGGAGGCTTTCAAAATCGGTATTGTGTATTCTGAAAAAGGTAAGTCTCCAATAAAGACGTTATCTGCAAGTGTTGCAAAACCATTTTTAACGACACACCATTTGCGTATTGTGATAGAGCGTATTTGTTTCAACATTTGCAACTCTTGCTTGGCTGCCAAATAAAATTTGCCCTCAATTGAAATATCTTCGAGGTGTACTTGCTGCCATTGCTTAGGCTTATGCTCCTGTTCATCATACAGGTAATAGTTTACTATTTCATTTGTATGGGCTTTGTCAAAGTATGAGATTAGAGTATAAGTAGTTGCCCCGACGAAAGGCTGGTAATGTCCTAAATCCACCAAGGTGCATAGCGTTTTCTTGGCAAGGATATATGCCCGCATATTCGTCGCCGCCACACTATTGAGCCATGAACTCGGTGTGATATAGCACAGACGTCCCGTCGAATTGAGCATCCGGAATCCTATTTCAAAAAAGACGAGATAGATATCCGTCATCCCTGCATTGGCAAAATAAAAACGCTTGACATTTTGATATTGCGTATTCAGATTGTGCACTCGCACATAAGGAGGGTTTCCAACCACAAAATCCATTGCACCATCAAAACACATTACAGAAAGAGCATCTTGATGAAGAACGTCCCATTGCACATTGTTTATCTGATATTTACGGGTAACAAGATTGAGATTGTATAGACAATTTTCATAGGCTTCTTGCTCTAATTCTATACCATGGATGTATTGCTCCAGATGACTTTTAAGCATGCATATATCAGAACCTGTTTGTATATATGCAGAGCAATAACGTTCCACAATTTCGCACAAAAAAGCACCATCACCACAACTATTGTCGATGATGTGCTTTTGCAGAATATCTGTACCCGTATAATGGCAGATTTCTAAGATGTTTTTAACAAGAAATGCAGGAGTAAAGACTTGTCCGCTATGTTTGACCAAGTTCTGCTTCTCTCCAATCAAATGGGGCTTATCCGACGAATACGGATAAAAATCACCCTTTTCGGTATGGTTTACCAGATTGGAATTGTTGCTTTTTGCCATATAGATTGATAGATTTATGCAATGCTATCAATCTCAGCGGTAGAAATAGTAGGTAAAAAGAAAGTGTGAATCTATCTTTTTCACACTCAACAGGAAGCGTCGGAGAAACCTGTCAATAACCCAAAGATAGTTCACACTGTCGTGTAACTATACGGGTTATTGTAGGAGTTCGATGCTCCGTGAGTGATTAGCACTATTTCTTTTCAGAGAAAATAGTTTCCGACGCTTTTTTCTTTGAGTGTGAAATAATAGCCAATGCTGTTAAAAATATGTCGTTGCATCGCCTTTACGATGCCGGTTTACATAAGCAATTTATTTTATATAGTTGTTTATCGGTTTGTTAATTGTATCATATTGATAAATTATCCTTTACGTCTGCAAAGGTACACATTCTTTTACATTTACGCAAATGTTATATGTTCCTCAATTGGAACTCTGGTCTAAGAAATGTAATTCCTTTATTTTTGATGCACTTATAATCTCCAACTAATGCAGTTTTAGGAAGTACTTCATAAACAAAAAGCCAATACTTGTCAATCTCGTTTTTTCTATTAATTGCTTCTCCTAATAATTTCTGTAGCCCTTCGCTATCTTTTATATGATTAGATTTTATATATGAAAGTAATAAGAATATACAATCACCACTTTGTAAAGCCTTATCTACATAAGCAGATGTTATATTAAAATCATATTTGATAGCCCAATATAAAGCAAAGGAACATGCCTCATACAAATGCTTTTGTACACCAATTTCATACAATTGGTTTGCGATTTCTTCGATTCTTGCTTTACTAACAGAAAAAGGTACAAAAACATATTCTTCAACACAATGCACCAGGTATGGATATAACAACAATAAATGGTGCACCACATCAATATAGAAACATCGTGCTTTTTCCCCTAAATAGCATGAAGAAACAACTTTTATCATATAGTTATAAACCGCACTATCTCCTGTAGAGTCTGCCAGACTGATACACATATTGATGAATGCCTCTAAGCGAGCAAGTAAAAATACAGTTTTTTGCACATCTTCTCTTTTCGTTGCTCCAATATAGAATCCATTGATAGCACTAATCCAACTTGTGTTTGATGATAGCGGTAATCGTGCGATAATTGTCTTTTTTATATTCAATGAAAGTTCAAATTTCTTAAGTTCTTCAGACAAATCTAATAGGAATTTTTCCGCTTCATCTTCTGTGGAAACGTAACAGGTGTAATCATCAATATAGCGAACGAAATCATATTTCTCTGAAAGGATTGCATCTATTGTTGTAAGTATAATTTCAGAAAGAATATTAGAGGTGTGTGGTCCGATGAGCAAACCACAGGTTTCGTTGTATTTCAAATGGCGGCTTTGTTCGTCTAATTTATTATACCACACATTGTCATTCTTATGCGCTTTAGCAACATCCTTCCCCACAAGTGCCCATGATATTGCATGTGAATAAATGCAAGGGAAACAACTTGAAATATCGGCTTTTACTACATATCGTTTATGTATAGGTAACCGATGTATGATAGCATTCACATATTCATCTTTATCGTGATAATTATGATTCATTTCAAATAGATAAGGTTTGTCATCCAATTTTTGGATATGAATTTGGCTATGTTTATACCTCATATTATCCGATTGTCTTTGGAAATGTGATAATATCGCATCCCATTGTGAAGCGAGACCATTACATAAATTGGAGTAAGCAAATGGTGTTGGTATTGCAAAGTTTCGGACTATGTTGGTATTGCGAATACTATCATACCTTACATAGTCCCACCCTCCCTTTTGTGTAAAAGTCGGAAAGCCCTTTTGATTACAATAAGTGAAAAATGTTTCTGCAGAAAGAAAATTTGGCAACTTGTCAGCAAATAGTCCATATTCCAATAACCCTTTTCTAACATCTTCTGCAGATAACTCTGCCATATAATCATAATATGTTTTCATATACAGTACTATATTTATAATCATACACGGACAAATGTCATTACATCAATCTGCCACAAAGATATACATTTTATTTGACGTATGCAATAATTATCAACTAATTGTTGTAATATGAAGAGAAAGATGGTGTGTTTGCTATAAAAATCCACTTCGTCTCAGTAATGTTTGTTGTGATTGGTATTTATTAGTACGAAGAAATATGTTAAACATATTAAACATCTATTACTAGTAGCAAAACACACATATATAATTCAGTAAGTATTTGCATATTAGCGGTTTTTATAGTATCTTCGCAGTCAAATTTGGAAGAGATAATCCAATTTTATAAGTTTACTATTCCAAATTTGACTATACTACCTTTTTCTGCCCCGCACGAACTGGATATTTGGTCTAACAACTATTTCCGCAGTTGGCGGAACGTATTGTTTGGGCATAATCCTCTAAAACACACTATATCATGCATCACAAACTCATCATCTTATCCTCTTCGTTGCACCACGAAGCATTGAGTTTGCCTTTTGAGCCTGACCCCGAATGGCTGATTGATAATCAAGTCGTTGCGGTACTTACAGGCGGCAGCGAAGCACTCTTTCTCGAAAAAGTACAATCGGGCGAAATCACTCTCGCCGAACCCATTTGCCTCATCGCTGGCGAGCAAAGCAACTCTCTTGCGGCGTGCTGCGAAATACTCAGTTGGATCAATCAACATCACGGACATGGACAGATTAGGACTCATCGGTAAACCGAGCGATTGGCTCATCGCTTCCACTTATGATGTGGAGGCTATTCGCACCCGTTTGAATTGTGAATTAGTGGAAATAAACATCTGCGAAGTAACCTCTCTCGGAGAGGTTGAAAGCGGAGAAGCAGGCGCATTAAAAATATACAACCGCCTGCGCGAAATAGTTGATACATATCAACTTACGGGGCTCACTCTCCGTTGTTTCGACTTGCTTACCACCGTCAAAAACACGGGTTGTTTAGCATTGGCAAAACTCAATGCAGAGGGTATTCCTGCCGCCTGCGAAGGCGATGTGCCAGCCCTGCTGACTATGGTACTGGCGCATCGACTGACCGGCTGTTCGGGCTTCCAATGCAACCCCGCTCGCGTCAACACAACCACTGGTGAAATGTTGTGGGCGCATTGTACCATTCCGCTGAATATGGTGGAATGCTATGAATACGAGACGCATTTCGAGTCGGGTATCGGCATCTCCCTGCACGCCGACTTGCCGCTGGGCGACTATACATTAGTGAAAGTGAACGGCGACCTCACCCGTATCTTTGCGGAGAATGTAACACTCACACGCAACCAGCACCAGCCGAACCTATGCCGCACGCAAGTATGGCTCAAGACCCGTCATGTCATTCCCTACTTGCTGTCCGACCCCATTGCCAACCACCATCTCCTTGTCCCCGGACACCACGCCCAAGAGTTCGAGAAAGCAATCGGCAAATAGCACAAAAAAGAATCAATGCATATCCTGCCACAAGCGGAAGGCAGTGGCACGCAGAAAAGATGGATTGGAAATAATATCACGGAGCGAATGAAGATTACGCATATTGCGCTCCGAGTTAAGCCAAAGGTGCATATACCCACCCTTGGCATATTTACCTTGCAAATGCTCGCACATTCGGGCAAAATGCCATTCAAAATCGGCAGTCGGATTTAGTTTTAGTCCGTATTGAAGCGTTCTGCGAATAACCGTCTCCGGCTCTAATTGCCTATCAGACTCTGCCACGATGGCACCATAGATAGTGCGAGGTGGCTGTTTGCTGCTGGCACGATGATCCTCTACAGCATCACGCATAATGAGCAGTTGTTCCTCCGTGAACCACTCGCGCAAATGCTCGTCTGCCATCAGTATTTCACCGGAATGAATATGATGAAACTCTCGGTCTATAGAAAGCCCCAAGTCGTGATAAGCGGCAATCACATATGCCATATCCGTATCAACGTGATGTTCCTGGGCGAGTTTGACGCTTTCTGCAATCACACTCTCGACATGGTCCCGCTGATGCCCTTTGTCAAAAGCCGCATAACGCGGTAGAACCGTCTGCTCTATATATTCAGCCAAAGAGGACATAGAAAAAAGGATTCAGAATGTACTACCACCCTCCTATCTCAAGAAAAGGTCGCCCATAGCAGTAAAAGAAAAAAGAGAACGAGAAATCATTCATAATTCCTCATTCATAATTCATAATTAGACTTTATCCTAATCGGGAAATTTTCTTCACTTCCTCTTCATTGAGGAGTTTGATTTTTCGCCCGTCCACGCTAATCAACCCTTCTTGTGCAAACTGACTAAGGGTGCGAATGGCATTGCTCGTCGTCATATTGCTCATATTAGCAAGGTCTTCGCGACTCATATACATCGAGAGCGTACAACCGTCTTCGTCCAAACCGTAATTATTCTTGAGTGTAAGCAACGACTCTGCCAAACGTCCGCGGATATGTTTTTGGGTCAGGTTGATGGTTTGTAGTTCGGCTACTGCCAAGTCGCGTGCCATTGCCACCAGCACTTGATAACAAAAATCGCTATTCTGGCGCAACAAAGTCAAAAACACAGAAGCAGGAACACGATAGGTTGTACAAGGCTCGAAAGCACTGGCACAAGAAGTGAAACGGTCCTCCCCAATAACGGCACGATAACCGAACATATCGTAGGGCTTCAGCAAACGGATAATTTGCGCACGCTGACCGATGCCCTCCTTATATATACGCACGCGACCGCTGATCAGCATCCACATATCGCCGGCCATATCGCCTTCGCTGTGAATCAGTTCATTTTTCTTGTAGTTGACAATCTCTGCCTGCTCGCTGATCCACTCTTTTTCATCATCTGTCAGAACATCCCATATCGGGTTCAGTTCCCACATTTTTGCGTATGCGTCCTCTTTCTTCTTCATTACGTTGTTTCTAAATGTTTCGATCGTAAAAAATGTTTCGATTGCAAAGGTAACGTATTTCGGTGGATTATGCAAGTGTTTTTTGCGTTTTGCAAGCGAAATATATGTTTTTCAGCATAAAATCTTGCACATTCCGTAGAAATATAGTACCTTTGTGCGTTTATATAATACCCCTATAACGAACCTTTTATAAACCCTTTTTATCGTGAAAGTGAACTACCTCAAACAGAGACACATTGGTCTCAGTGAGCAAGATGAGCAAAAGATGCTCAAAGTGATTGGTGCCGAATCGGTAGAGCAATTGATTGCTGAAACGATGCCGGAAGATATTTTGCTCAAAGAGTCGATTGAGTTACCCGAACCGCTGACAGAGCAGCAAATGCTTGACTCACTTACTGCTTCGGCACAGGCTAATGTGCTGAACCGCAGTTATATTGGTCGCGGTTGGTATGGAACCATCACCCCATCGGTTATCCGCCGCAACGTGCTGGAAAACCCTGTTTGGTACACATCATATACACCATATCAGGCTGAGGTGAGCCAAGGACGTTTGGAGGCTCTGTTTAATTTCCAAACGATGATTTCTGACCTGACAGGGCTGCCTTTGGCGAACTGCTCTCTTCTTGATGAAGCCACTTCGGCTGCCGAAACGGTTACAATGATGCGCAACTTGCGCTCGAGAGAGCAGGTGAAAAATGGGGTTTGCAAAGTATTTGTGGATGAAAAGATTTTTCCAAATACCTTGAGCGTTATGCAGACACGTGCAGCCGGACAGGGAATTGAGTTGGTCATCGGTCGGTACGCCGATTTTGAGCCGACAACCGACTATTTCGGTGCAATAGCACAAATGCCCAATGCCGATGGAGCCATAGAGGATTATACGGATTGGATTGAAGATTGCCATGCAGCGGGGCTGAAAGTGGCAATTGTAGCAGACTTGATGGCAATGGCATTGCTGCGGCCGTTAGATGCCGACATTGTATGCGGTACGGCGCAGCGTTTCGGTTTGCCAATGGGCTTTGGCGGACCTACAGCAGGCTATATGGCTACGCGAGACGAATACAAACGAGACCTGCCGGGACGTATTATCGGGCTTAGCAAAGATACCTATGAGCACCCAGCCTACCGTTTGGCACTACAAACGCGGGAGCAACATATCAAACGCGAAAAAGCCACCTCGAATATCTGCACTGCTGAAGCACTTTGTGCGATGATGGCTGGTTTCTATGGGGTTTATCATGGCGCAGAGGGTATTCGGGAGATTGCCGAGGGAATCCACTCGAAAACCACCTATCTCAACGAGATGATTCAGGCATACGGCTACCGACAGGAAAATACGGAATTCTTTGATACATTGAAGATTACTGCCGGTGAAAGTGCCGATTGGCAAACGCGCCTCAAAGAGAAAGCAGAAGCATTGGACATCAATCTCTATTACGATCAGGATGGTTGGGTTGGGATCTCGTTGGACGAGACCGTTACCATTGATGATATGAACGACCTTATCGAACTCTTTGCCGAGACAAGCGGAAATATGCCGCAATACGAGGAGAACGAGAGTGCTTTCGATGGATTGTGCTCAATAGACGAGAGTCGTATCCGTGAGGTGGATTATCTGCGTGCCGATGTATTCCGGAAGTATCACACCGAGACCGAAATGATGCGCTACATCAAGCGTCTCGACCGCAAAGACATCAGTTTGACACATTCGATGATTCCGCTCGGTTCGTGCACTATGAAACTCAACCCCGCCACAGCGATGACCCCAATCACATGGCCGGGATTTACTGCTGTTCATCCGATGGCTCCTGCCGATCAAGTGGAGGGATTCCGCGAGATATTGGACGAATTGGAAGAACAACTCTGCGCTATTACAGGCTTTGCTGCGTGCAATTTGCAGCCGACATCGGGTGCCGCTGGTGAATATACGGGACTGATTACCATTCGTGATTTCTTGCACAAGTCGGGACAATCACAACGTAACGTATTGCTTATCCCCGCTTCCGCACATGGCACAAATCCAGCTTCGTGTGTGCAGGCTGGTTTCGTACCGGTGGTAGTCAAATGCGACGAACAGGGAAATACCGATCTTAATGACTGGCGCGAGAAAGCAGAACAGAACAAGAACATCTTGGCTGGGTGTATGATTACCTACCCCTCCACACACGGTATCTTTGAGATGGCTATTCGCGAAATGTGCCAAATCATTCACGACAACGGCGGACAAGTCTATATGGACGGAGCCAATATGAATGCCCTAATCGGTTACACCAATCCTGCTTTTATTGGTGCCGATGTATGCCATTTGAATTTGCATAAGTCCTTTGCTAGTCCTCACGGCGGTGGTGGTCCGGGTGTCGGGGCCATCTGCTGCGCAGAGCATCTCGTGGCGTCTATGCCTACTGCTGACCATAACCGGGTTTCCTCGGCATTGTATGGTAATGCAAATATGGCACTCATTAGTTATAGTTACATCGCTATGATGGGTACAGAGGGGTTGCGTGCAGCTACGGCAGCGGCAATCTTGAGTGCTAACTATATGGCTGCCAAATTGCGTGATGCATATGGTGTTGTATATGTAGGTACGCGCGGGCGAGTAGGACATGAGTTGATTCTCGATTGTCGCCAATTCCACGCTATTGGTATCACCGAGTCGGACATCGCAAAACGTTTGATGGACTTCGGCTATCATGCGCCAACACTCTCTTTCCCCGTACATGGCACACTGATGATTGAGCCGACGGAGTCGGAATCATTGCAGGAAATAGACCGTTTTATCGACGCTTTGCTTACTATCCGTGAAGAGATTCGCGAGATTGAGCGTGGTGAAGCGGAACCAAAAGATAATGTGTTGATTAATGCACCGCACCCCGAATACGAAGTGGTTGCCGACGAATGGAAACACTCTTATTCGCGTCGCAAAGCGGCTTATCCCACCGATTGGGTGGCAGAAAACAAGTTCTGGATACCTGTCAGCCGTGTGGACAACGGTTTCGGCGATAGAAACCTCGTAGCAAAGTATTAACATTTTTGGAATAGTCGAAAAAAGCACGCATTGCCGTTTTCCTAACTATTCCCTGACCTTACCCTGCAGTTAGCACAATTAGAATCCTTAATTGCAGAATCGAGTGGATGTCGGGAGGATGTCGGGAGGATAGCATCGCGCTGTGTATGTTAATTATTACTTGTTAATTGGATATTCAGTGTTAGTTGAATAAATGAAACCGAGTGAACAACTCAAAGAACATCTCCAGCATTATCAGCGTATGAAACCGCTGATTGCTATCAAGGAGTATTTTATGATAGCCGTCTGTACTATCCCCTATGCGCTATCGGTCAACCAGATTTTGGTGCCGCATACAATTGTCGGAGGTGGTCTTACCGGTTTGTGCGAGATTATCTATTTCGCCACGGGAACGCTTATACCTATTTGGATGAGTTCGATGGTACTCAACTTGATTCTGCTTGCTATAGCAGCATTCACTATCGGTTGGCGGTATTGCATACGAACGGTTTATGGTGTTTTCTGGCTTACTGTTTGGCTCAAGTTGGTGCCTATTGCTAAGGAACCTATCGTTTCCGACCCCTTTATGGGAGTTATCTTGGGAGGTCTCTGTGTCGGGTCTTTTTTGGGAATTTTATTCCTGAATAATGGTTCTACCGGCGGGACAGACATTATTGCCATGATCGTCAATAAATACCACCACCTGCCTATGGGGCGTGTGCTGCTTACGTGTGATATTGTCATCATACTTTGTGCCTATTTCCTGCCGGATGTGCGGAGTCTGGAAAAAGTATTGTTCGGCCTCTGCTATACGTTTATGTACTCTTCGGCGGTCGATTGGGTAATGAACCGTATGCGGCAGTCGGTGCAGTTCTTTATTATCTCAAAAAAATACAATGAAATAGCCGAAGCCATTATGACGCAGGTGCCGCGTGGAGTTACGTTTCTCGAGGCGCAAGGAGGCTATTCCAAAGAGCCTACCAAGGTTATCACCTGCATCGCGCGCCAACACGAGTCTGCAAAGATCTTCCGCCTTGTCCGTTCCATCGACCCTGATGCCTTTGTGAGTCAGAGCAAAGTTCGAGGTGTCTTCGGGCAGGGATTCGACTCCATCAAAGAAAAAGCCTGATTTTGCTCTTATCACTATGAAGGATAGAAGGGAATATATCATTACTCGTGCAATGGAGTTATATGCTCTCAACGGCTATAACAACGTTTCTATCACCGACCTACAGATTGCCCTTGATATGGGGCGAGGGACATTGTACTACTATTTTAAGTCGCAAGACGAGTTGTTCCAAGTATGTATGGAACGCTATTTTATGCGCCCTAAACAAAAAGCCCTCCAGCAGCCTGATACCCTTCTCGTTCCCGATATGATACAGGCTATGCTCGGCTATTTGAATAGTCTGCAAGATGCCTTACAAACATTCGAGAACAAAAATATCAATACTACCAATGTGGTAAACCTAATGTTCACCGCTTATAATCTTTTTCCCCTACTCTCCCGAAAAGCCAAACGACTCTACACTTCGGAGATAGAACTATGGAAAAAAGCCCTTCGCAATAGTATCCGCGCGGGGCTTGTGCGCCCCAATATAGACATTGACCTGCTGGCACTGATGTTCACACACGTAAAAGACGGCTACGACAGCGGACAAAATGGCGAAACGATGGACTTTAACATCTTCCCGAAACAATACAATTACCTCTATGAGTTGATAAAATCCGAATAAAATCTACACATTCAAAGACTTATAGATATACGGATTATGCATTGTTTTTTGCAGTTTGAACAGTTGTTCAAGTAAAAAGCAGTACCTTTGCATCGAAACCGCGCAAAGGATATGCCTATGTTATACATTAA
The DNA here is from genome assembly GCA_900556095.1 of uncultured Bacteroidales bacterium. Taxonomy (GTDB): domain Bacteria; phylum Bacteroidota; class Bacteroidia; order Bacteroidales; family Paludibacteraceae; genus Colicola. Next base: position 13,508 of record USNU01000001.1, read on the forward strand.
GGTGTAGTGCGCAAAGTAATTCATAAATTGTAACTCATTAGAAACAATATGGCAACGAAACACTATTTGGAGTTCCTTGAGGGAACAATGAAAAATCGTTGGAACGAGTTGGCACTCGCTGACTTGGATAGCAACAACAAGTACACATACGCCGGATTGGCAGAACAGATTGAGCGTCTGCATATTACATTTGAGGCATTAGGCATTAAACCGGGCGACAAAATAGCCCTCTGCGGACGCAACTGCGCCAACTGGGGCGTAACTTTTTTGGCTATTGAAACCTACAAAGCGGTGGCTGTAAGTATCTTGCCGGACTTTACCGGCGAAGGTATTCAGAACCTTGTAAACCACTCGGAGGCAAGCCTGTTCTATGTAGGTCCGAATGTGAAGAAGAAAGTAGATTTCAGTACGATGCCCGCCTTGAAAGGTATGGTGTTTATGGACGACTACTCGCTGGCTGGCAGTCAGAACGAAGAGGTGGAAAAAGCCTATGCGCAAGTGGAGAGCCTTTTCAAAAAAAAGTTCCCAAAAGGCGTACAGAAAGATGATGTGCATTATCCGAATGACAACTTGGATGATTTGGCTCTTATCAACTACACCTCCGGAACGACCAGCGCCCCGAAAGGCGTGATGCTGACCAACCTGAACCTGAGCGGAAATGTAGAGTTTGCATGCAACCGTATTCCCCACAAACATGGCGACAAAGTGCTTTCCATGCTGCCTATCGCGCACATGTTCGGATTGATGTTTGAGTTCCTCTATCAGGTTTGCGACGGCGCAGAGACCTATTTCCTGACCAAGGCTCCAACCCCATCGGCACTGATGAAGGCCTTTGCAGAAGTACACCCGTTTATGATTCTGACGGTGCCTTTGGTTATCGAAAAAATCGTAAAGAAAAGCGTGTTCCCCGTTATCAATAAACCGATTATGAAAGTGCTGTGGCACACTCCTGGTATCAAAAATATCATTCGCAAGAAAGTGAACGAGAAACTGATGACGGCTTTCGGCGGACAATTGCGATACTTGATTATCGGCGGTGCTGCACTGAACAAAGAAGTGGAGCAATGCCTCAGAGATATTCGTTTTGTATATTCCGTAGGATATGGCATGACCGAGTGCGGACCTCTGATTTCGTACGAGGATTGGTATCGCTTCAAATTCCACTCTTGCGGAAAAGACCTGCCGCAATGTCATGTGCGTGTGGATTCGGATGACCCACAAAGAAGGCGAACTGCAAGTGCAAGGAATCAACGTGATGAAAGGCTACTACAAAAACGAGGAAGCCACCAAAGCAGTCTTCACCGCAGACGGTTGGATGCGCACGGGCGACCTCGGAATCGTTGACGCAGAGGGAAATATCTTTATCAAAGGTCGTAGCAAAAACATGATTCTCGGACCTTCGGGACAAAACATCTACCCCGAGGAGATAGAGGACAAACTGAACAACATGCCCTGCGTGGTTGAGTCTGTAGTGGTTGACCGAGAGGGTAAACTTGTGGCTTTGGTATTCCCCGACAACTCGCCCGAAGGCAAGAAACTGCTCCATGGCGCAAACTCCTTCAACGAGATTATGGAGCAGAACCGCAAGGAACTGAATAAACAGCTCCCACAATACAGCCAAATCACCGCTATCGAATTGGTAGCCAACGAGTTTGAGAAGACTCCGAAACGCTCTATCAAGCGTTTTATGTACAAGTAAATTTCTGCTTTTAGTATATTTTCATTCGTATCTTACTCATTATATTTTGCAGCGAGTACTGCAAAATATAATGGGCAGGGTATGGGTATGCCCGATTGGTCGATTTTTGTGTTTCCCACGCCGCCGGTGGCAAGAAATATAAAAAGAAATTGAATAAATATATACAACTATCAATAAACAAACTACTCTACCAATAAGTATAACTTGTATATAGATAAAACGACTAACCAAACAAAATTCGTAAAGTAATATGAAAAAGATAGCATTTATCCTATTGGTATTTCTTTCTTGTATAATTACCGGTTGCCATAAATTCATAGAACCCAATGTACAAATTGGCGCAACCACATTATCTGTTGGAGATACTACAATATTAGAATGGAGCAATGTAAAATCTATGAAAGTTTATCTTTTGCATCCTGAGGATTCGATTTGTGTACTAATGGATTCTACAAGCAATTCTATAAAAATATATGCCAAAACGGTAGGGAAAGATACCCTATGTGCAGATTTCTATTACCTATACGAAGATAAGGTAACAAATGCACCTGGTATGATAAATCGCACTCCTATCACCGTTTTGCCAAAAGAATAAGCACACTATGAAAAAGAGTATTTTTATTTTGATGGCATTAGTATGCTTGGTTTCATGTGAGTACAAACGCCCGGAGGTAATTGTCGGAACGAACACCCTAACAATAGGTGAAGAAACAGTTATCGAGGTGAAACACCCACGCGTACGAGATATTGCATTTACATTGCTTCATGCCGAAGATTCTATTTGTACTTTAGGCGACCGTACAAAAAAAACAATTATAGTACATGCAAACAAAGTAGGTATAGATACAATTCAAGTGGATTATGTTTATACCCAAAGTATCTATGCCTATGGGGAATTCGAATATATCCCCATCACCGTTTTGCCAAAAGAATAACACCCCATAGCCTTGCAAAAAGGCGCATTTTCACTCCCTGCTTCAAGCGGGTCTCGGAGCAGGGAGTTTTTGTTTTGAAATCGAAACTATAGCGGCTGTTCGCTATAGACAACATAAATAAGGTATTAGTATGACAAAGATTAAAGGAAAGAATGTCCTCATCACGGGTGGGGCATCGGGTATTGGAAAGATTATGGGGCGGATTTGTCTTGAAAAGGGTGCGAAGAATTTGATTATCTGGGATGTGAATCCTACTTCGTTAGAGGCTACCCGTATGCAATTCAGCACGTTAGGCAATGTAACGACCTATCAAGTGGACATCACAAACGATGAAACTGTGGTTGAGACCTATCGGCAAGTATTGAGCAAGTTTGAGCGCATCGGCGTACTTATCAACTGCGCCGGTATCGTACGCGGAAACAAAACATTTAATCACAATACGATTGACGATGTGCGCCTGACTTTCAATGTGAATAGTATTGCGCCGATGGTACTTTCGCTACAAGCGTTGCAACCTATGCTCGACCAAAACGAGGGACATATCTGCAACATCGCTTCGGAGGCGGGTATGATTTCCAACCCGAAAATGACTGTTTATGCTGCCAGCAAATGGGCGGTAATCGGTTGGAGCGACTCGCTGCGTATTGAACTGAGCGAGATGAAAAAGAACGTACACGTTACCACCATCGCACCCTACTATATCAACACAGGAATGTTCGACGGTGTAGAGTCGCCTATATTCCCAATCCTCGACCCCGAAAAGACATCCAAGAAGATTATCCGTGCCATTGAACGCAATCAGGATTTTTGTGGACTGCCATGGGGATTCCATTTCGTACGTTTTATGCAAGGTATTCTGCCGACGAAAGTGTTTGACTTTGTGTTTGGTACAGTTTTTGGTATATTCAAAGCGATGGACCATTTCACAGGTCGGAAATAAACACATTATGACAGAGATAGAACGAATACACGATGTGCAAAAGGCGTTTTTCCAATCGGGGAAAACACTCGATTATGCTTTCCGCAAAGAGATGTTGCAACGGTTTGACCATGCCCTGCATACATACGAAAAAGCACTGACCGATGCCCTTTGGACAGACCTGCACAAGTCGTATGAAGAGGCGTACCTGACAGAAATTAGCATCGTCTATGGCGAGATACGCAACCACCTGCGCCACTTGCGCTGTTGGATGCGTCCGGAGCGAAAATCATCACCGATAAGTATCTTCCCCGCACGGAGCAAAGTCATCACGGAACCATTGGGCAATACGCTCATCATAGCACCATGGAACTACCCAGTGCAGTTGTTACTCAATCCGCTTGTGGGGGCTATCTCGGCAGGGTGTACGGCTATGCTCAAACCTTCGCCATACACGCCACATGTGTCGGCAGTGCTGAGTGAGATGATACGCACCACATTTTCAGAGGAATACATCGGTATCGTGGAGGGACACCGCGATGTGAATCAGGCTCTTTTGGAACAACGCTGGGACTTGATTTTCTTTACCGGCAGTCCCGATTTGGGCAAGAAAGTGATGCTTGCAGCGTCGAAATATCTCACACCTGTAGTGTTGGAATTAGGGGGCAAGAGCCCATGTATCATTGACCGCGACGCCGACTTGAAAGTGGCTGCCAAACGTGTAGCATGGGGCAAATCACTCAATGCAGGACAGACTTGTATTGCACCTGATTATCTGATGATTCACCGCGATGTAAAAGACGAGTTTCTCCGTCTGCTCAAACAGGAATTTGAACATCTGTTGGGCAAGA
>USNU01000002.1 GCA_900556095.1 uncultured Bacteroidales bacterium
ACAAAGTTTACCCTCCGTAGCGGATTCAATGGGGGCCACATCGCTTACTGTACGATTGCCGTCGCCATATAATTTGCCACCAAGCAGCATGGCCATTTGTTGTGCGCTAAACTCCACTTTATGCTAATTATGAATTACTAATTATGAATGATGAATTATTTGTTTCTTTATGCTCTCCTATAAGCATCCTATAACGATCCTATAACAAAAACACAAACAAAAAATTATGCCGTATGTTAATTGCCTATGCGCGAAACTCAAAGAGGTACAACTTCTTGGGTTTGCGGGTAAGAGACTGCAAATCGAGTATCTCGCTGGCGGACGCAATATCTCGCACCGTGCCATCGCGGTATAGGATGTCAATCGAGTCATCTTTCTCCGAATAGGTATTGCTTGTAGAAATATGCTCCACAAAGAAATACTCCGCCTCCATCTCGCTGATACCGAATGAATTAGCATAGTGCCGACGCAGTATTTGCTGTTCCTGTTCGGTAAGCGGTTCTATCAGCAGTCGTCCGCGGAAGAGTTGGCGGTTGGTAAACGCCGTACTCAGTTCGCGCAGCACCACATCGTCCGAGTTCATCCACACCTTGATCGCCGACAATACATCCGTATCGTCGAGGAGCGCATATCGCTGCATAGCCTCGCTGCCGAGAGCAAAATCTGCTGCCGTAACACGATGATATAGGAAATAGTGCAACGCAGGCGAGCAGAATAGTTCTTTTCCGCTGAGTGCCAATTCTTTCGCGCGCGCGAGTATTTTTATAAGGTGTTGCTCCGCAGCCACCGAAGTCTTGTGCAGATAGACCTGCCAATACATCAGTCGGCGTGCTACAAGAAATTTCTCCACCGAGTAGATACCCTTGATCTCCACCACCAATCGGTCATCCACCACATTGAGCATCTTGAGCAGTCGTTCACTCGCCACACGCCCCTCCTGTACACCCGTAAAGAACGAATCTCGACAGAGATAGTCCATTCTATCCACATCCAACTGACTGGAGATGAGTTGGTGAAGGAAATGACGAGGGTATCGGTCTTTGAAGATGGCTATCGCCTCGTCCAGGGGGCGTTGTTGCCAGAGTTGTTGCTCGCTATTACGGCTCAAATCGATATTAATCTGCTCCATCATCAATAGCGAAATCTCCTCGTGGGTGATACCCTCCACCAGAGTATGCTCCAACACATGAGAAAAAGGTCCGTGACCTATATCATGAAGCAGTATAGCCGCCAATGCCCCCGTAGCCTCACCGTCACTAATTTCCACTCCCTTACCACGCAACGAAGCAATCCCCTCGCTCATCAAGTGCATCGCACCCAACGAGTGAAGAAAACGGCTGTGCATTGCACCCGGGTAAACCAAATAAGAAAGCCCTAACTGCCTGATGCGGTTGAGCCGTTGTACATACGGATGTTGCAGCACATCGTAGAGCAGATCGCTCGGGATAGTGAGAAATCCGAATACCGGATCGTTGATTATCTTCCGTTTGTTGCTTACCATTTATACAAGCGGCAAGGTTCACACTTCTGCCAACGATAAGAGAAACTGACACCTAATCTAAAATAGCCGTCCCCCCACTGAAACCGCGACGATTTGACAATAGGCCAAGCATCAAGACTGCAGTATGGCACATCCAAAAGTCCCTGATGGACAGAAGCCATAACAGTCATAAAGAAACCATGTGTAAGATTGATATTATAACCGATCTCAAGCGGAATCATCGGCAATATACCGAATGTCTGTCCCTTGCCTTTGTTAACACGCGTAAAATCATAGTTGATAATACTAAGGTTCAGTCCAAGCCCTGCATAGACATAGAAACCTGCTTTAGTAAAGGGGAACCATTCTATACCGGCTGTAAACTCGACAAAGCCGCTATTAAAATAGCCTTTGCCCGTTTTCTGAAGTGTTTCCAGCCCTGTGGTTTTATCGATTGCCATATCGTAGCGGGCACTATCGTTACCATGCAGATACCCGCCCAACAAAGAGTAACGCCAGTTGCTACTATTGGTAAAGGGCTGATGAAAACTAAAATCCATACTACCGCCAACACTCAGGTTCTGCGGCTGAAAGCCATCCTTGAACGCCACACCGAGCATATCCACATCACCATAGTAATACAGCAAACTACCGGTAATGGAAAATCCCTGCGAAATAGACGCGTTGCGCGTTGAGTAACGACCATCATAACCCGGTCTACTACGCCATGCACGGCGTGCCTGTATTCCTTTCTGCGGATTGCCTTTATAGGGCTTTGCTTCCGCCATCAATGCCTCGCTATATCCCAAGCCGAGCACCAATGTGAGTATGGAAATTAGCCAATATCTTTTCATAACCTGCACAAAATTGCCACAAAGGTAGTTATTTTTTGTGGAAGTTACAAATTTTTATGCATTTTTCTACAACAGACGGCGATTAAAGCAGCAAAGTAGTAACTCTTTGGATACAAAATGCCCGATACCATATATAATAAGCAGTTATTTTCTATCGTTTGCGGGAAATCTCTTCGCGCACAGAATTGATTTCGAGCAGGGTACTGAAACTATTACCGTCGTACAACCCCGTAAGGTAGGCCAATTTGTCGTCCTCCTTGGCATAGCCCATACGGAGCATATTCTCCGCCGTCAGACGGAACAAGTCGGATTTGTTATGGTGTTCGGGATCGTAGTGGGTATAAACGCCATAACTAAGGTTGAGTGTGCGGACCAGTTGCTCTTTGTAGCAGATGGCCATAATGGGTGTGGGGCCACGAAAAGCAGCCAGGTTGCGTGCCATACGCCCTGTGGCACTGTCGATAAGGATACCGCGCAAACCAAGTTCCATAGAAGCCCGGAAAGCCGCCTGTGCCAAAAACTCGCGTACAGGATCGTCATCACTACTACCAAGATCAATATCACGCGAATACTCCTGCTCTTTCTCCGCCTGCTCGGCTATATGCGCCATGGTCCGCACTGCTTCTACCGGATACTTACCCGAGGCGGTCTCCCCCGACAACATCAGAGCGTCGGTGCGCGAGAATACAGCATTGGCAATATCGGTAACCTCCGCACGAGTCGGACGCGGATTACTGATCATTGAGTGAAGCATTTGGGTAGCCACAATCACGGGTTTGCGGGCGCGGCGGCACTTACGGATAATATTACGCTGGATACCCGGTATTTTCTCGATAGGAACCTCTATACCGAGGTCGCCACGAGCAATCATAATACCATACGAAGCCTCGATAATCTCGTCGATATTGTCCACACCCTCCTGGTTCTCAATCTTGGAGATGATGAGCATCTCTTTACCGGTCTCACGAATAATCTCCTGCACGGCATGTACATCGGCAGCCGAGCGCACGAAACTATGTGCAATAAAGTCCACATCCATCGAGGCAGCAAAACGGATATTGCGAATATCTTTCTCCGTCAGGGCAGGCAGTTCAATATGCGTTCCCGGCACGTTCACGCTCTTGCGTGCACCGAGTGTACCGTCGTTCTGTACGATGGCAGTTATATCATCCCCCTGAATATCAGTAACAAGCATATCAAGGAGTCCATCGTCAAACAACACATGACTGCCGATGTGGATATCGTGTGCAAATGCAGGATAAGATACGCAGATTGCGTCATGCGTGGTTACGCCATCGGGATTGCCACAGATATGCACCATCTCTCCTGTCTTGTAGTCAATGGGAGTTTCGCACACCGTAGTACGAATCTCGGGCCCTTTGGTATCGAGAAGAATACCTAATTTCTTACTCACTTTGCGCGTGTTCTCTATTACCTGCCGCATTCCCTCCTCGGGAGCATGAGCCGTATTGATACGCACCACATTGATACCGGCATCATAAAGCGATTGGAGAAACGCCACATCGCAGCGGCGGTCGCTGATACTGGCGACAATCTTTGTTTGTTTCATACCTTGACTAATACCTTTATTTCCCGGAGGCTTCCCTGCTTTTCCCCTAAGCCCCCCACGGGTTTCTGAATAAAAAAGGGCAATTCCGATGTTTAATCAGTTTGCCCATATCGTACCGCGAGTGGGACTTGAACCCACACAACCATTTCTGGTCAAGGGATTTTAAGTCCCTCGTGTCTACCGATTCCACCATCGCGGCGTTGAGAAACAACCACAGTATAAATCCTGCGACCATTATCCACTCAAAACCGGCTGCAAAGATACAGATAAAAAATGAAATATGCAAATCTCAATTGCAGTTTGCCATAAGATTGCCCTACGCCATACGAGGCGGATACCAAAAAAGGCTGCCCGACAATGATGCCGGGCAGCCTTGATATATAATCCAACAATGGATTAGATTGCGTTGATTTCGTGGAGAATAGCGGTAGTTTTTGCTACAGCTGCCTCGCTGGCAGCGAAGAGTTCTTTCTCTTTGTCGTTGAGCGGCAACTCAACAATCTTCTCGATACCGTTCTTGCCGATGACACAAGGTACACCGATAGTGATGTCTTTGTATCCGTACTCACCCTCAAGGTAAGCCGAGCAAGGAATGAGTTTCTTCTGATCATTGATGATGCTATCTACCACGCTGGCAGCACTTGCACCCGGAGCCATCCATGCGCTGGTGCCGAGCAGACCGGTCAGCGTTGCACCACCTACCATCGTGCTATGAACTACCTCATCCAACTCAGCCTCGCTGATAAAGTTGAGAATAGGCATACCTTTGTAGGTAGCAAAACGCGCCATAGGAATCATAGTGGTGTCGCCGTGTCCGCCAATAACGAAACCTTCTACCTCGTTGGCATTGCAAGCAAGTTTTTGGCTGAGGAAGTATTTGAAACGGCTGCTATCCAATGCGCCACCCATACCGATAACGCGGTTGCGCGACAGGCCGAGCGATTTCAGGGTGAGGTATGCCATGGTGTCCATCGGGTTGGAAACCACGATAAGTATAGCATTCGGCGAGTAGGTCAGCACCTGATTAGCCACGCTCTTTACGATACCTGCGTTTACGCCGATGAGTTCTTCACGTGTCATACCCGGTTTGCGTGGCAGACCGCTGGTGATGACTACCACGTCGGAGTTTGCTGTCTGGGCGTAGTCGTTAGTAACGCCTTTTACCACGGTATCAAAGCCCAAGAGCTGAGCCGTTTGCATGATATCCATAGCCTTGCCTTCCGCAACACCCTCTTTGATATCAATCAATACTACTTCGCTGGCGATTTGCTTAACTGCCAACACATTTGCGCACGTAGCACCTACGTTACCTGCGCCTACAACGGTTACTTTTGACATAACTTTATATTATTAGGTTTATACTATTCTTGTATTATGCGGGCAAAGTTACTGCTTTTTTTCAACCCCTGCAAATAATTCTCTATTTTGCCAATCGATCTATACAAAAACTATTCCCATTTGGTACCAAGGATAGTATATTTACCTTGTGGCGTAAGGATATAGAGTACACCGTTCTCCAACAGAAAATGCGGCTGAATCTCATCGCTTTTGACATTATCCAAAGCCGTTTCCTGCTTTACCCACACCGTGATATGTACATAAGCGTCCACTGCACCGCGTGAACGCAAGCGCAAATAGGCATCCTGAATTCCCTCTACATCTGACTGGAAGCCGAGAGCCACCAATCCGCCTTCGGCAGGCAACGTATTCGGCGACATTTTAAACTTACTCGGGTGATTGCCCGTAAAAGACATCGTAATACTTTCCGTCAGATTTGCACCCGTAACCTTCAAAACAAAGGTCTTCAGTTCGTCAGGTTTGACAGTCTCATAGAACTCGGGGCTATCCACCGAGATAAGAGGCAAGTCGTCGCGTCCCCACGATACATCGTCTATCAGATAGGTAGCCGCCCCCTCTGCACCGTTGATACCGCTGAACTTAAAGCCCATAAAGAACACATCGGGGATATTCTCCTGCCCCGCGAGGTTCACCTGGAAGTCAAGCCAGTCGCCCGATTGGTCTTTGGTATCGGGCATAGCGATATTAAGGTCTTGGAAGAACACATCGTCGGCATCGGTGGCATCAATGAAATAGAGTTGCAACTTAGCCGACATATCGTCGGTAAGTGCATCGCCGCGCACACGGAAGGTGAATACTTGGTTCTTGGCGTTTTTATAGTCCAACGCGGGTGTAATAAGCCACATTGAATCCACCATATTAGACTCGCCTTGCCAAACATACCCCGTAGCCTTGGCGCAATGTTCTCCATCGTTATTCACATCTACATACCCCCACCATGGGCGTGTACCGGCGGTTACCACATTCTGCCAGCCCGTGAGTTTGAGCGTCTTATTGTGTTCGACATTGTCAAAATGCTCATTGAGCAGCGCAAGCGGGTTGCTCATATCCCATACAAAGGCCGTAGCATAGTCTGTCACTTCGGGGTCGCCCTCAGTAGCCACACCCGTGATACGCAGTTGCTGTTTCTGTGCGTTCTTGCTCGACCAATAAATAGTGGCGGAGTACGTACCCGCCTTGCGGGGAGAGAAAGTGATATAGGTCTTCGCCTCCATATTGCGCGGAATAAGCGAACTGCTGATTTGGAAAGCCGCATCGCTTCCGTCATTAAGGATGGTAACAGCCAAATCTTCCACACAATTAAGCGACGTAACCACTACGGAATCACGCACCTGCGTACCGGCTTTGGCAGAGAACTGCGGCAGAGTGGTAGGTGCGATATGTATCTCGGGTTTGAGGGTAGAATCGCTTCCTGCTCCGCTGAGCGAGAACGTTTTGTTGTATTCCAACGCCTGCGAACAATCGGTAACAAGCATCGCCTTATGGTTGCCCACCACAGTCGGGGCATACCATAGTTTGACCGTTTCCTCGGCTGCCGTTACCTGTGTTTTCTCCAATCGAAACATATTGCGATTGGTGCCACGAAGACCTAAATAGATCGGCTCAGTTATATTGCCTTGGCGAATAGTGAGCGTGGTCATTAGCACACTATCACCTATATTGCAGCGTGCAGGGGCGATATACTCCGGCATGACGGTGTACCACGGGCTTAAGTTCTCGGTGCGGGCAAAAGAGAAAGCATCAAAAACAACCTCTACCCCCTTCTTCACCCCAATGCTAAACAGAAAACTCGTTGCGTCCTGCGGCTTGGTGGTCTTTAGCGTCAGTTCCTGCCACCCATTACCAAGAGGCAATACTTGATTGAGTTTTGCACTGTCGTGAGGTGTACCTTCTTGTGCATAACGAAAATTCCATGCGCTATTCAGGAACAAATCACCCGCATTAGCAGACAACACCTTATAATGAATAGTCATCTCAAACTCCTGTCCCGTAACATCAGACTGCAAGTCAATGGTTTGTTGTAAAGAACGAGTCTGCTTAACCTCCGTGGTTCGGAAGGCCTTTTCACCGCTATACACATCCGCCGTTTCAATGGCAATAGCACCACCAAAGGTCCAATCTGTGAAATCTGCGCCAAAGAGGAAGTTGGTTTGCGCTTCTTCAAAATCTCCATTGCTGAGCAGATTGTCTGCCGCCATAGCAGGCAACAGTATTCCTGCGCAAAGGAAAATAGATAATAATGTTTTCTTCATAGGTTGATATTTCTCAGTTTTATGGTTTTCCCTGTAGTTACTTTCACCTTAAAGGATAGCATACCCCAAAAACGTTATTCGGACGCTTTTGGGGTATGAGTATGGATTATATTAGCGGACTACCTTAAAGGTTTTGTTGCCCTGACGGATGATGTTTACTCCCGGTTGCAACTCCGATACACGCATACCCGAAACGGTGTATATCTCCACCTCGCTATCGGCTGCGATATTCTCAATAGCAGTAGGTGCTGCCACTACATCTTGTTTGCCACGTACACAAAGTACAGTACCCGTTGTGCTTTTGGATATACCGATAATGTCTGCTTTTGCAGGCTTGGGTGTATTTATCAATTCATTTCCGGAGATGAGATTTACAACGGCGGTATTCTCACCTTGTTTGATCTGCGCACCACTTTTCCAATTTTCATTATCCGCAAAAGTAACCCCCTCTACTTTGACCAGTTCATACAGATAATCATCCGCATTGTTTTTCAAATCTGCCAAAGTAACTACCTGAGGTGTAACATCATTTCCGCTACTGATAATTGTAGCATCGGCACCAAAAGCCGTTACCACAGGTACATCGTTTTGGGTTGGATCTTTTGCTTGCAAAACAAAACCGGTAATTTTGTCTCCCTGCTTAACACCAGTCCAATATACATCGCTAACACGAATAGCAGCCGTATTATCCTCTATATATTTCAAATTGTATGTATAACCTATTATTTCCTCCGTAACTGCATATGTGACAACTGCCTCGCCCGTATAGCGGATATAGATTTCATCCCAACCACTTGCATTGGCAGCCGCCTTTTTGGCTTCCGCAAGTGTACTGCAAGAAACAATCGCTACTGCATACCACGACGTATTCAGTACAACATCTTTTGCATCCTGGCTTGTGAGAGTAACAGTTTCCATTGCATACGTTTCGGCGGTTGGCTTGAGTGTTGCTACCACTTCCGCACCGTTTTCACTCTCTGCATCAATTTTTGCAATAGTGGTTTTATCCAATGTCAGTTCAGCATTGCTGCTTGTCAGAGTAATATCTCCGTTTAGGTTCTTACCTTTTACAACAAATTTGGTCGTATAGGTACTACCCACAAACACCTGTCCGCCAAATTGCAATATTGCAGGCGTTGCGGTAATCTCGGGTTCTTCTACGGGTGTTTCGCCACCTTCTCCCGCAAACAGGTTTTCCCACGCAGTGGCAACCTTAATTTCGTCCACATAAACGCGACCGGGAGTATTGGTACCAGGACGCAGGTGTACGCTTTTTATCTCCGTAGCATCGTTTTTAGCGTTTGCTCCTATTGCATTACCCTGTGCCGTATTCACATCCAATCCACAGACAAGAGTTGCCGTAGTGGTCTCTTTGGTAGGATTTACATACAGACGTGCCACATCATTCTTTTCTCCATCTACGAACTCATATTCCAATACTACCAAGTAATTTGTTTTTACATTAAATGTTTCTGTAAACGGAATAACTGTTGTGGTTGTTGTACTAATCTCGTTATTTTTAGCAACCCCCAACTGAAAACCGATCAGATTTCCTTCCGCATCTTGTACACTACGTGCATAAAGACGAGCGAACATCGCTTGTGTACCGCCCGTAGCATCACCTAAAGAAAGAAAATAGTCGTAATAAACAGGTGTTGCCATAGTCCCCGTTCTAGGAGTTCTCAAACTATCTACATTCACAATAGCCGAAAGATATACCTTCCCTGATGTAATAGAAGAAAAGGTACGTAAATCCTTAGCACCACCTGTGAGCAACTCCACTTTATTACCATTTTCTACAGCATAACCCTCATAAGACAGAGATCCTGCTACAACGGTCGGAAATTTAGAACTACCTGTTTGGTTGTACCAATCATTATTATTTGCAGAACTACTATAGTTTCCCACATTTAGTTTCCCTATTTGACGGTCGAAACTCTCATGGAGAATAAGGTCGGCATTAACGCTATTAAGCGTCAATAGTGCCATTGTAAAAAGTAACATTTTTTTCATAATAAAGTTGAATTTAATAATAGTTAGTACTCTAATTATTTCAAGTCGGTGCAAAGGTACACAAATATATTGACATACGCAAATAAATCGCAACAAATGATGTGCAAAACGTTAGTACAACAGAGTTTTTATACCCTTTTGCACAACTATCCCCTTACAACCGTCAGGTGCAGGTTGCCCGAGAATGGTATATACGGGGAAAGGCTTATTATCTTGCGGGGTATCATCGATGGCTGTCGGTTCTGGATAGGTGGTTTGACTGATTATCCAGAGTGTCAGCACGTTCCAATCATACGACACAATGGCTTCAATGCGGGTGGGCTTATTTTCCACCAGCGTACCAATGTTAAACTTGTCTGCAAGGGCATAGGTTTGCCCGCGATAGGTGCATTGCTCACCACTGACGACTACGCTATCCAATAGCACATAGCGGCACACATCCACGCTATCCAAAGCAAGGATATTCGAATCCGGCAGGCACTCGGTCTTGGAACTCTCTACGTGCCATGCCTCCATGGGCGACAGTTCGGGTACACCATAATAGTTCTGATACCGTCCGTGTACCCTTGTCAGCACATCACCTTTGGACAATCCCTGCCCAAAGGGCTTACCATCCGTATCCATACCGTCGTAAATAAGCATACTGCCCGAATCATCACGTACAAAAATGTATCGATCGTATTTCTTGGTTACCACCACCGGATTGAGATAGACGGTAGCAAAATCCTCGTTTTGTACAGCCTCAGCGACAGTTTGCTGCGGCACCACATTAAGCAGTACCGTTACACTACTGCGTGTATCTCCGCTGACGAGGTCAAGCGTATCCATATACAATCCTGCCCCTGTAGTATGATAGGAGATGGTCAGTTGGTCGCCGTCGCGGTCAAGCACAGAGGTGGATAGAGAGAAAATGTCCGCGTGGCGCAAGGTGGCTTGTATGTCTTCGGTCAGACGAATGGCGTTTATAGTGATGCTCTTGCTCCCCGATACACTTGCGTCTGACAGGCAGACCTCTCCAAAATTAACCAACGAGGCAGATATACAAGGTTTATCTGTTCCGATAGCGGGTACTTCGCGATAGATGCATACGGGGATAAACTTACCCGGTTCGGCATAACATCCAAAGAGTTTATCGGCACTATTGTATTGTATATACTTACCCGTGCTGGTTCCCTGACTCATAATTGTGGCAGCCCCGTTCTGAGCGATAGACATGGTCCATATACCGTAGTCCCCATACTCTTTGGAGGTATAATTAGTCCAAAGAGCCAGTTTGTTTTTTGTCTTTCCGCCATTTGCCACAAGGTAGGCTTCCTCATAGCGGATTTCGTCTTGGAATATATAGGCCGTATCGCCGTTGCTATCTGCTACTTTGCGCAGCGTATAGATAGCGTTGTCGTTGTCATTGACGGTGTTGCGGTCGGCAGAGTAGGTTCCGCTGATAGCGTGTATATTGTTTTTGCTGACTGTTTCGTTGTAGTAGCCCATCAGCATAGGCGTAGTGCCGTCGGCGATACCGAATATCACTTGGTCGGAGTCGCGTAGTGTATGCACGTCGGTTACCAGCCGAAAGGCAGATTGTGTAAATTCCGGACTTGCGCCTTCGGCAGAACGGATGGAGATTGAGTTGAGGAAGATAGAATTTCGGGTGCAATTGATTGTGAACGTTATCTTACCTGTCTGCTCCTCCGGCAGCACGATAGTCAGGTCCCAATTGTGGAGATTAGAGAGTGTGAATAGCGAGTCGATGGGGCTGTTTTCGCCGATTTGAACGCGAATACTGCCCTTGCCTGTAGTCGTGGTGGCATAGTTGATAGTGAGTCGGCGTACATTGGTGAACGATTGTACGGAAGTGGCTCCCGCTCCTGTGCCTTTGGCGGTTACCTTAACTCCAATTTGGTACAAACTGCTGTACTCGGTGCCGTCCTTGTCGGAAATCCAACCGTCGTTTTTGCCATCACAAGCGATGGTTCCTTGTTTGCTTGCCCATTGTTTGTCGGTGAAAGTGTAGGTGGTAATACCTGCAAATACGTTGGTGGTACAGAGCAATAAAATGTAGAGTAATGTCTTTTTCATTTTTCTGATTAGGTTTTGTATAGATAAAATACGACCTGCCCGAGTATGATACAGGGCAGGTCGCAAAGTAGGTTGAATTAGTATGCGATAGCAAAGACAACGCGTCCTTTAGAGGGCTTGCCGGTAACCATACATGTGCCAGGTTCGTTGGTATGTCCGGGCAGGTCATGCATAGGAATGCAACGTATGGTAGCCTTGGTGTCTGCTTTTATCTTCTCTTCGGTTTCCGGGGTTCCGTCCCAGTGGCACAAGAGGAAACCGCCTTTCTTGATTTCTTCCTTAAACTCGTCGTAGGAGTTCACTTCGCGGGTGTTGGCAATACGGAAGTTGAGTGCTTTTTGGTAGATATTGCCTTGTATCTCTTCGAGTAAGTTCTTGATATACAATTCGATACCTTCCAATGCGATAGTGGATTTCTCCATCGTGTCGCGTCGTGCGATTTCGATAGTTCCGTTCTCCAAATCGCGTCCGCCCATAGCCAAACGCACCGGCACGCCTTTGAGTTCGTAGTCTGCAAATTTGTATCCCGGTGTGTATTTGTCCACCGTATCCACTTTGACGCGAATACCCATCTGCTTGAGGTTGTCGGCGATAGGATTGAGTTTCTCCAACAATGCGTCGAGTTGCTCCTGCGTCTTGAAGATAGGTACGATAGCCACCTGAACTGGTGCCAAGTGCGGAGGCAGCACAAGTCCGTTGTCGTCGGAGTGTGTCATGATGAGCGCACCCATAAGACGGGTCGATACGCCGAAAGAGGTAGCCCACGGGTACTCATATTTGTTTTCTTTGCTCAAGAACTGCACATCAAACGATTTTGCAAAGTTCTGTCCGAGGAAGTGCGACGTGCCCGATTGCAGTGCTTTTCCGTCCTGCATCATTGCCTCGATACAATAGGTCTCCACTGCGCCGGCGAAACGCTCGTTTGGCGATTTGACACCTTTTACCACGGGGATTGCCATAATATTTTCCGCCACATCTGCATAGACGTTGAGCATTTGCTGTGCGAAGGCATCTGCCTCCTCGCGTGTAGCGTGTGCGGTGTGTCCCTCCTGCCAAAGGAACTCGGCGGTACGGAGGAAGAGACGTGTACGCATCTCCCAACGCATGACGTTGCACCATTGGTTGCAAAGCACAGGCAGGTCGCGGTAACTCGAAATCCAATTCTTGTATGTGGACCAGATAATTGTCTCAGAAGTGGGGCGAATGATTAGTTCCTCTTCCAATCTTGCATCAGGGTCCACGATGACGCCTTTGCCCTCAGGGTCGTTCATCAGGCGGTGGTGTGTAACCACTGCGCACTCTTTGGCGAAGCCCTCTACGTGCTCTGCCTCGCGGCTGAAATAGGACTTAGGTATCAGCATAGGAAAGTATGCGTTCTTTACGCCATACTCTTTGAAACGTGCGTCAAGCGCTTGTTGGATACGCTCCCAAATCTCATAGCCATAAGGTTTGATGACCATACACCCGCGCACAGCAGACTGCTCTGCGAGGTCGGCTTTCACTACCAACTCATTATACCACTTCGAGTAATCAACTGCCCGAGGTGTCAGTTTCTGAAAATTTGCCATTATCTTAGTTTGTATTGTTTACGTAGTTGCTCAAACTGGTCGGGGTGTGCTTTCAGTTCTTCGGAGACCCGTTTGAGCCATCCGGAAGCACTATCGCCGTATTTTTGTTGCAAAGTTACTGCTTTTTTGTCAATTAGCAAAGGCGACAGCCCAAATTGTTGCTGAAAAGCCGTAAGACAGGTCTGCGATGCATTGTATTTTCCTTGTACGGAATAGCCCGCAATATGATAGGAGGCGAGTTGTGCCACCTGCAATAAATCGCGGTTCAGACGGGGTTCGTTCTCCCATGTATCAATGACACAAGGATGTTTGGTGCGCAATAGAGCCATCTCGTCCACGATACCGCCTCTGGCTGCGTTAATAATCAGAGCCTCGGGTTTACATTGTTGCAAAAACGCTTCATCGCAAAGATGATACGTAGGGTATTGTCCATCACGAGTGAGCGGTGTATGGAAGGTAATCACATCACAATTATGTGCGATTTCATCGAGCGAAACACCGATATTGCGCGGCGGGTCATTGAGCAGGACCTGCATACCGTACCGCTCTGCCATCTGCGCCACCAATGTTCCCACATGTCCGACACCGACAATACCGATTTTCTTCGCATTCAACGGTATTTTTTGCTCCAGCAGGGCTTCTTCTACATAATCGCATACCGCCTGCGCGTTGCAACCAGGACAAGAGAGCCACGCAATACCTGTTTTACGACAATAGTCCTGATCTATATGGTCGTAACCTATTGTGGCGGTCGCCACCAAACGGACGCTACTCCCTTCGAGCAATTCCCTATTGATTTTGGTGCGTGTACGCACCATCAGCGCATCAGCATTGCGCACCGCCTGAGGTGTGATTTCTTCCGGTTCCAATGCAGAGACCTGTACCTGTTGCCAATCGGGCAAAACAGTCTGTCCGATGGTTTCTTTGACGAACGGGATATATTTGTCAATTATCAGCAACACGGCGGATAATTATAAATTATGAATTACGAATTGCGAATTAGTCTAAAATCTTAACAAACGTACATTTTTGCCGGTTCGACGCTCTTTCGTAGGTGATTCGTAGCTCCTTCGTAGTTCCTTCGTAGGCGGTATTTAGTGATCAACGGAAAGTAAATCTTAACAAAACGCACGTTTGCCCAATAAATCCTTAGTTTCTAAGGACTTTATTCATACTTGATATTGTCGATGAGACGAACAGGACCGCAATAGACGGTAACGCAACCTATAGCATGGCGGAATGTGTCAGTCGGTTGCAGAGTGGATTGGTCCACAATAGAGTAGTATTCCACTTCCAGTCCGTCGATGGCGTTGATGGTGTCAATCACCTTCTGCTCCACTTCTTTCACCGACATGGTTTTTGCCCACTCTCGGCTATCGAACAAGGTCTTGGATATACCGAGAGCCGTCTGCTTTTCCGTTTCACTCAAACGCTCGTTGCGGCTGCTGAGTGCCAAGCCCGATTCCTCGCGCACAATAGGGCAATCGATAATCTTCAGATTGCCAAACGTACCCGCCATAGACGAACGTTCCACCATGTGGTGAATAATAGCCAACTGCTGGTAGTCTTTCTCGCCGAAATATGCACGGTCCGGCTCAACGAGATAGAACAAACGACTCACCACTTGTACGACACCATTGAAATGCCCCGGACGCATCTTTCCCTCCATAACTTGGTCAAGTCCAGCGAAATCAAACTCAAAAGTGGTATTCATCTCCTCGGCGGAGTACATTTCTTCAGGAGATGGTGCAAAAATAAAGTGCGCGCCAATCTCGGAAAGCAGTTCGGCATCACGTTGGATATTGCGGGGATACTTAGCCAAGTCCTCTTTGTTGTTGAATTGTGTAGGGTTGACAAACACGCTGACGAAGCACACATCGTTTTCGCTGACGGCACGGCGTACCAACGAAGCATGTCCTTGGTGCAACGCACCCATAGTAGGCACCAGACCGATGGTCTTGCCCTGTCGTTTACAAGCCTCCACTTGCTGGCGGAGTTCCTGTTTGGTTGTGATAATTTGCATATCAGAGTAGTTTTTATTCAAAAAAGCCCGCAAAGTTACAAAAAAATATGTATTAAAAAGAAAAAAAGCCCAAAAATTGCTCAAATATCATTTTTTTTTTGTACCTTTGCAGTACAATACCGTACATTAACTCAAAATTTATGCTTATGAAAGAGCCGAACCGCATCCTGTTTATCTCTCAAGAGATATACCCTTATTTGGCAGAAGAGACCCCTATCCGCATGTTGAATCGTCAGTTACCTGAATTATTCCAAGCCAACGGATATGAGACTCGCACTTTTATGCCCAAGTTCGGCGAAATCAATGAGCGCAGAAACCAGTTGCATGAAGTGATACGCTTGTCGGGTATGAACTTGATTATCGAGGATACCGACCACCCGTTGCTGATAAAGGTAGCAAGTATTCAATCGGCACGCATACAGATATACTTTATCGACAACGACGACCTGTTCCACCGTCGCAAAGGTGTGGTGGACGCGCATGGGACGGAATATCCAGACAACGACGATCGTTGTATCTTCTATGCCCGCGGTGCTATTGAGACGGTAAAGAAACTGCGTTGGACACCGAATATTATCCAATGTTCGGGTTGGATGTCTGCGTTGGCTCCGCTGTACCTGAAAAAAGCGTATGCCGACGAGCCATTCTTCAAAGACTCGAAAATCGTATTAGCCATCAATGATGACGAATACAAGACGCCTTTTGGCACAAAGTTTGCTAAGAAACTGCTGATTGACGGTGTATCATCCAACGATGTACGCAGTATTGCGGGATTTCCTGTGGGGTATGAGGAATTGATGCGTCTGGCAGTGGACTATTCGGATGCAGTGGTATTCACCCGCCCGAATGTGAACCAACGACTGATGAACTATGTCGAGACCAGCCGCAAGCCGATAATGCCCTACAAAGAAGATACACCCAATACGGCTTATTTGGACTTTTATAACAGTTTGCTTTGATATATATGACGAAACGTCTGTTAGGTATATTGTGTTGCGGGTTGGTGTGCCTGCTTGCCGGTTGCAAAGGGGATATTACCGATGCAGGTAGCGGTGTGTTGGACGAAGGCGATGCTATCGTAGTGAAAGCCGATACTTTCTCGTTGAATTCAGGAATAATTGAGTGTCGGCACATCATCTCCTCGCCAGACTCATTCCTATTGGGAGAAATCGAGACCAAGTATGGTGTCTTGCGTGCGGACGTGCTGACCCAGTTGGCTTGCCCTGTGGGGTATCAGTACCCGGACAATGCGGTAATAGACTCGGTTTGTATGTTCTTTTATTATCGTTCTTGGGAAGGTGATGACAACTCTCCTATGTCGGTAAATGTGTACGAGATCGACCGCAAAGAATTGGAATACACTCCCGCAAAGCCATACAAAACCGATCTGAACATATCCGACTATTGCAGTCTGGCGGATTCGACATCTCTGCTCTATAACGACCGCCTCGTGGTAGCAAAAGAGATGATCGACTCGGTATATAATTCTTCCACCGGTACATATCTGCCTATGGTGCGCTGCCGCCTGAAAGACAGTTTTACGCAGCGTTTTGCAAAAATGCGTCAATACTCCGACCAGGATGAGTTTAACCGTTTCTTCAAGGGACTATATATCACCTCCACATTCGGTAGCAGTACCATTCTCAATTTGTCGGACATCAGTATGGGGGTTTATTACCATTTTTCTTATGAGAAAGCCGGTAAAGACACCACGGGGAACGACGTAAAGGGCTTTTATGCCAACTCCGAGGTGCGCCAACTCAACCGTTTCGACTATCTGAACAGGAAAGAGGTAATCGAAGAGTTGCAAAAAGACAGCAATACCTACAACTATATCGTGGCACCGGCAGGCTTGTACACGCGCATGGATTTCCCTATGAAACAGATGAAAGATGTGATATCCAAAAATCTGATTTATAAAGAACAACAGAAACGCGAGTATGTCAATCTGGCGGAACTTCGTGTGGAGGTGCTGAATGTCTTTACCGGATCATCGTCGGATATCACCCCCGAAGACTGGTTGCAACCGGCGTCCTATATGCTGCTTATCAAAGAAAGCAGTATGGAGCGTTTTTTCCGGCAGAAAGAACTGCCGTCCGATACGGTAGCAATACTAAGCGCACTGACCTCGGGCGTGGATAGCGAGGGACAGACCATCTACTACTACACCTACGATATGTCCACGGAGCCCAGCATCTTCTCCGGCGATCTGGGCAACGTGGATCAGCCCATCATCCGGAACCCCCAGTTCTTCACCGGGGCAGACTATGTGGTGATGGAGAGTACCTACGGCGACCGCAACCACACGGAGGTGTGGAGCTATACTGACGAGCTGGCCCAGATCATCGACGAGACACTGGGCCGGGGCGGCAACGTGGTGATCCCCGCCTTCGCCGTGGGCCGCACCCAGGAGCTGCTGTACTTTATCCGGGAGATCAAGGATAAGAATCTGGTGAAGTCCGTGAAGGACTTCCCGGTGTATGTGGACAGTCCTCTGGCCAAGCGGGCCACCACCATCTTCTGCGGCGACCTGCGGGGCTATCTGGACGAGGAGGCGCTGGCGCTGGTGCAGGACGGCACCCATATGTTCAACTTCCCCGGCCTGCACTTGACGGAGACGGTGGA
>USNU01000003.1 GCA_900556095.1 uncultured Bacteroidales bacterium
TTACCCACTAATTGGCGCATATCGGGGTTGGTGGTAGGAACACCCGTGAACTCAATGCGGGGTGCTTCTGCTGCTGAGGTGTGCCACTCCGATACTTCATATACCTCGCGGACAATACCTTGTACTACTGCAAGGACATATTTGTAGCGTTGGGCTTTTTCCAAAGTGGCTTTCCAACAGCCGCGAGTAGCATCGTACAGATTGCCATGTTCTTCCATGGCTTTATTGGATGTTTTGATGATGACATAATCCTCTTTGGGTTCATCATACTCGGCAAGACTTAAACGGTTTTGCAGGTCTTCGGCTGTGATGAGTCCGTGGTCATTGTCGTGTCCCGATTGCTCATTCGTTAGATTGGGGAAACAATCTATCAGTGTGGATTCCACAGCAAATGCCTCGTTTTCTGTCAGTCCCCAGTGGTAAATGATACAAATAACCTCTTTACCATGGTTCATAATGTCTTGTATGGTGGCAATCTTTAGCGAGATGTCATCATCATCTTTACCTGCGGTCAAGGCATTTTTGGCATGCTGAAATACTCGGTTACCGGTGCCTTTCCCTACATAGAAAGGCTGGTTATTGAACGGGTTGAGCAACCCATACACATAGTACTTGTGTTCGCTATCCAATTCCATTTGTTGGATAACATCGTTGGTGAAACTGTCTATCATATTTTTTTGTTATTTTTGTGGCAGGGTAATAATTGCCCTAACAAGAAACGATAACTATTTTATCCCTTGCGCATCCCTTGCTTATCCTTTGCTGTCGGGCGGGCAATGGTATTGCCCTGCTAAGAAACAATACGGCGGCAATGTACAGGCGGGGTGCGATATGAGTACAGTATGGGTATTGTATGGGTATTACATGGGTAGCACAATGTACCGTTTACGGACAAAGCATCTACCGTATATCTACCGTATATCTACCGTGTATCTACCGTGTATCTACCGTAAAAATACCGTAGTTGTCGGCGTGAGGTAGGCGTAAACCCAGCGTACAAACAGAACAAAGGCGACACACCGTGAGCAAGCAGAACCGAAGTTCTGCCTGCACGATGTAGCATCAATCACTCTTTGCCTGCAGCAGCGATGGTGATGCTGTTGTCGGCGAGTTTGGAGTTGTCGGCATTAGCCACCTGTACGGTGATACCATACAACTCTTTCACTTTGTTTTCGAAATTGCCAACTTGCATGTTGCCGCGTACTGCGAGTTCTCCGCCCTTTGCATCGCCCTTGCGGATAGAAGCCAATGTGGCGTTTTCGTCTGCAAATTTTGCACCGTTGTAAACACGAAGAGTGCTACCAAAAGCCTCTTTGAACTCTTTGCACAGCGTGCCAACACGCTTGTTGCCTGTCATTTTGATTTCTGCCATAATAATGGTTGTTTAGTGAATTGTAGTCTACTCTGTTGCAGGATTTTCGACCGACCTCCTATAACGTGAATTCGATATAACGAAAACTATGAAAACGAAACCTTGTCTTGTGGCGCAACCGACATCCCACTTTTGTATCCAAATACACAAAAAATTCAATCAAATATATTCAAATAGGCA
Organism: uncultured Bacteroidales bacterium; assembly: GCA_900556095.1. Taxonomy (GTDB): domain Bacteria; phylum Bacteroidota; class Bacteroidia; order Bacteroidales; family Paludibacteraceae; genus Colicola. Next base: position 1,553 of record USNU01000003.1, read on the forward strand.
TTGTGGGGTGTTTTTTGAACGGACGGCTACGCCGTATTATCATTCATTAGCCATAAGACTATGCTACTGGAAATCCGATTGAACCGTTATTCCACGATTACGAACTCGGTGCGGCGATTCTCCGGCGCATACGGGTCGTCGGCGTTCTTAGGTTCAGAGGAGCCGCGTCCGATGGCAGTAAGGCGGGAAGCATCGATACCCTCGCGCTCAACGAGAAAAGTTACGGCAGCCTGTGCGCGTGCCTCGGAGAGTTGTTGGTTAACCGTGGCATCACCCTCGGCAGAGGTGTGTCCCTCTATTTTGAGTTTGAGTTCGGGGTTCTCTTGCATCAGTTTGGCAAGGTCGTGGAGGACGAACTTGGCGTCTTCGCTCAGTTCGGATTTGCCTTGTGCAAACTCGGCAGCATTGAAATTGCGCTCAATCTCGTGCAGTTGCTGAATATAGAGGGTGTCGTGAACCACAACCACTTTCTCCACTTCCACCACGTCTTTCTTTCCGAGCGAGAGCCATAGAATCAGTCCGACAACAGCCGCGGCAAGCAATCCTATCACTGCCCATAGCCATGCGGGTACACCTTTCTTGGGCTGTTGCGGTACGGGCGGGATATAGCCGTTGAGGTACTCGAGACGGAAACCGCCTTTCTGCCCCTTGACACCTTTTTCAAACTCCGCTACCTCGATGTCGTACTGTTTGGCGTGCTCCACCAGACGGTCGTACTCGGGCTTCGTCCACACTTTGATGAGAGCCAACTTGATTTTGTCGGCTGTGGTGAGCAGTTCGTCCTTTTCGGCAAAGCACCAATTGACATAGTTGGGGTCGTTCTGAATCATCTCCGGCGTGATGAACAGGTGCGGATGATGGGTGAGCGAATCTGGGAACGCTTTCTGTAGGTCTTCGAAGGTGGCGTGCGGATACATAACCATATAGGCATGAACGATGCCCAATGCTGTACGGTTTTGAGCCTTACCGTAAACTCTTACTTTGCTTGGCATAAACTATTGATTTTATGTGATTATTTGGATTTCTTGCGTCCTCCGGTGAGGGTTCTCAATACGGTTTGCCCGACTTTGCGTTCAAGCCCTTGCTTGGTAGTAGGGATGCCGGTGGCACGGGCTACTTTGGTCTTCAGTCCCGAAATACCTACGGCACGTTTGAGAGAAAAAGAAAGTCCTTTCATAATGATTTCTCCTTATATATATTATCATTTATTTCTTACGCTCGCGGGCGATGCTGTCCTTGCAGGATTCTATCTGCCGTTTTATGCTCTCGATGTTGCGGTCATGCGAGGCGGCATGGTCAATCTTCTGCCGACGATAATAGGCCTTGCTATCCGTTGTAGATGCGCTTTTTACCAAATCAGCATAACGCTCATTGTCACGTTTCTTGGCTTCTTTTTCTTTTGCGAGGCGGGCACGCAGGTCCACCATCTGCTTTTTGTAATACTCTAAACTCATGGTATGTGTGTTTTAGTTGTTTTCCTTACTCATTTACAGGCTTTTCAGGTTACTCCTATCGTGTATAGTCGGCATAGCCGATGTTTTTGGTTTTCAGTTCGGGGTCAGCAGGCGTATCGCGGTGCTCAATATACCGGTTAAGCATAGTTGCCACCTCCTGCGCTATCAGTATACTGCGGTTGTCCCAAGCCATGATACTCCATGCCACGCGCAAGACGAAAGCATTCGGGCTATGTGCTAAATGGCGTGCAAAATAGGCATTGGCGGCGTTGTTGTGGTAACGCTGTCGGTCGGTATGCAGGTGGTATGTCTGCTCCATCCGTTGTGCGAACTCGGAATAGAATGCATCAAAAAGCGGTATGTCGTGGAGGGTGATGTTCGGGTCGGAGTATGTCTCGTCGCCTTTTTTGCCTCCATAGGAGAAATGAAATTGCGTAGGATAGTCGGGTTCCAATGCTCCGCTTGCAGCGAGGATAGATATAATCCATTTATCTTCGCTGTCTGCCAAGCGGTTGAGGTCTGCCATACAAGCCTTTTGTGCGGCATCTGCAGTGTCGGGATTGTAGGTAAAGAACGAGCGGTATGGACGCGACTCGCCCAACTCGCGGCTGACAAAATTGAAGCCGCCTATCTTAGCCAGATAGTACGCCCACCAACCGACCATAGGATCAATGATATTGCTTGGCGAGAAAATGGTGATGCGCGAACCGCGGTCGATACACTGCCCGTAGCAGGTGTTGATGGCAAAATGTTCCACTGCCAGTTGGTCTTCGGGGTGCTCCTCGGTGGGGCGTGTGGCGGAGAGGTTGATGAGGCGGAAATCATCGGCATCCAATATCTCGTCTTCTTTGAGTCCCAACCGTGCTTGTATCTCAACAATAGAGGCATATTTTGGGACAACCTGAACCCCCGTCGGGCGATCCATTTTCCGCTCGAAGGCAAAGTGGAGTGTATTTGCCCAAGCAGCAATCTTTTCCTTTTTCTCGTCTTTCTCCATTACTTCCGAGAAAGCAGATGCCACCAATCCAGCGGGCACTGCAAAGATGGCGATACCCAAGATACCGATGATACAAGCGATGATACGTCCGCAAAATGTGATGGGTGGCGTGTTGGCGAAATTGCCGGGGTCACCGATGTATTGTGCAAAAGCCCATAGGACGGAAGTCCATCCGTTGGCATAGACATCCGGTTGCGCTTCATGCTCCACAAAGAACAGAATAAACGACAAGATGACGGTGATGATACACAAGAACTCCAACGAAACGACCATCTCGTTTTTCTTGGACCGCAAGGCGCGGCTCAGAATGTTGAACGCCTTGACGTAGCGGAATATACGCAGCAAGCGGGCAATACGCAGCACCTTGAGCGCCAGATACGGGACAGGTAGGAAGAAATGCAGGTAGAAAGGGTAGGTGGACAGAATATCAATCAGTCCGTAGAACGAACAGCAATAGCGGATACGTCCTCCAAAACCTTTGTATTTGGGCGAAATCTCGTCTGCCGCCCAGATACGGAGCGTTACTTCGATAGTGAAAACAATGGTGGTGAAATAGTCGATGACCCGTAGCCAGGTACCAAACCGGGTGACGATATTGTCATAGGTGGAGAGAAAAACCTCCAACGTAGAGAGCAGAATCAAACCGATGATGGCATAATCCACCATGTTTTGCCATTGCTTGGTATGCAGATTGTCATCAAAGACGCGCCCCAGATTGTGCTTAAAACGGCCGATTGCCAGCGATATGTCGTTTGTGTGTTTCATTTGCAGTTTCGAATGCAAAGGTAAAGGTTTAATCCAAGGTACACAAAGTCCTTTTTAGTCCTTTTGCGTTTCACCGTTTTTTTTCTTATAGTTTCTTTGCTTTTTTCCCTGAGATAGACAACCTGATAGTACACAAAAAAAGCATAGATATTTCCTATCTATGCCTTGAGGTCCTGAGATTACCTGTGATTACAAACAAGAAACACCTATGCTATCGCACAGGCGTTCGGTATTTGTCACCGTAACCACATATTTGAAATTTCTCAGGTTTCAAGGCATGTTACGAACAAATAGCAAACGCTATAGAATTATGTAGTGGAATTCCGGACCGCACACTTGTAGTCCTTTTTAGTTCATTCCGTTTGCAAAGGTATAAAATTTAGGCGGAATATACAAATATAAATGTATTTTTGTGGATTTTGTTAAAAAACGGTCGTGTTGCAATAAGGCAAGTGCTAGGTAAACGCCAGGCAAAAACAGCATTATCCTTTGTGTATCTCTCGTGTATCCTTCGTGTATCTCTCGTAAAGGTATGGTAAAAGATAGAAGAATACGGCTGCGGCGGAGACAAAAACCATGGAGACAGCAATAAGACGGATAAGGCAAATAGGGCGGATAAGACCCATACGCTGCGGCGGGAACGAAATGCCCCCGTAAGTATGAAACATGCGGGGGCAATAGCAAGACCTGTTTTTCTGATTATTGCACCAGGAGTTTGGTTTGATAAGTGCCTTGCCGGGTGTGGAGACGGAGCGTATAGATACCTGCGGTGGGCAGAGCGGGCAGGGTGTTTGTCGGTTGCCCGATATGATAAACCAATTGCCCCGTGGCATTATACATCGCGGCTTCAAACTCAGCAGACAGGTCGGTTGCCGTCAAGATATGTATAGGTTCGCCTACGCGCACGGGATTAGGCGCGATGGTGATACTCTCAGCTGAAGTCTGCTCTATGCCCGTAGGAAGCATAACACGCACCCGAAGGGTGATAGTGCATATACCGGCGGCACTCTCGACAGGGAACTCATAGTAGCCGTCTGCAGTATTTTCCTCAAGCAACACTCTGCCATCATAGATATAGGGCAGTTGGTTCATATAAACCGAGTCGTATATATATCCGCTTTCGTCTGCAACAAACAGGTGGAGCGTAACCGTAGAGTCGCAACCTTGGGCGGAGGTATCGGTTTTGCGGTAGTAGCCCGCTTTGTTCTGCGTAAACCACCCGTCGGAGTACCACTCGCCTTGGCAGATAGCCCGTGTGATGTCGGTATGCAGAGTCTTCTCCTCGGTAAAGATGATATAGTGCATAGTGATGCTATCACACCCGCTGACCTGTGAACTGAGTGTATCGTAGGCAATGGAGTTGTAACGATAGATCTGTCCGTTGAGGACAAATTGTCCGCCGGCACAGATACTATCAAATACCTCCACATGTCGGGTAGGGATGACCGAGAGATCGAGAAGGTAAATACTATCGCATTTGTTCTCGTTGGCGACAAAGCGACGATGGGTGGTGGAGGTCTGTCCGACCACATCGAAACCATATCCGCTGAAGCGTTCGCCCTCGCAGACCGTACCCGTATAGCGGGTGGTATAGATAGGATTGACCACAATGGTCAGGTCGGTAACTTCGCTCATATCATCCGCCACAATACGGTATTGGTTTCTGCCGATGGTCAATTGTTCGGCAGCGTACTCAATGCCATGGTTGCCATAGTCGTCGCCTTGGCAGATGGTATAGGTATGCAGGGTGGCGCGATTGATGTCGATATTATCCACCATGTAGTAGTTGTAGTTAGAACCTTTCAGTTTCTCGGCATAGAAAGCGATACGTACAACATTGCCTTTGTAGCGACTGAGGTCGATAAGGAAACGGCGCGGCTGCATCTGCAAGGTAGTGAGCGGATAGTCCGCCACTATATTCGGGTCGTTCGACCAAATGGTTACGTTGTTGCGCTGCCATGTAGCACCATCATCATCCGAGACCGCGACCATAAAGTACTGCATAGAATCCAGATCGGCAGGTTCCGGTATAGGTTCTTTGTAACTTCCGGCAGAGACAGCAGCATCAAAGCCTAATAATACATTGCCGTTTTCTTGCGTCAGGTCAATGCCAGGAGATACCACCCAACCATAGTCGGACGTTCCCATACGAATCATCAGATGGGCATCGTTGAAGCAGATATGGTTGGCAGTATCACGTGCCCAAGTGCCGTTGAAACCAATGGGGTTTAGTGTCTCGCCATTGAATATATTGGCAGCAAGAGACTTGTAGATAGCCCAATCGCTATTGAAGCGTTTCATGTTTTCAAAATCCTCTTGGTAACGCAGATTGTATGCTGTGGTAAAAGAGACGGGAATCGTCCATGCCGATACTCCACCATCCGTACATAACTGACGCAAACGCAGGTAGTAAGTAGTGGTGGGGGCAAGTTGGTTCAGTGTATAGGTGTCTGTACCACGGATGGTATCTAAGAGAATAACATCCTCGAAATACGGGTCTGTGGCCGCTTCAATCTCTGCCAACAGCGGGTCGTTGTTGCTCTTGTTGCGAAACGATACTTGTGCGCTGTATGAAGATACGTTGCCTACTTGCACTTTTTTCAGTCCGCGGCAGGAGGCAATGGGGACGGTGTCCAACGAGATATTTTGCAGGTGAAGATAGTTCTCTCCACCGCCTGTGGTATCCAAACAAGAGTAGAAACCTATGTGGAATGCCTGTCCGGCATACGCCGAAAGGTCCAGTTCGTAGGTGTCGCCATCTACGGCAATGTCGCTGTATTTGTATTTGCCACCATTGTCGCGCCATGTCCAACCTTTCTTTTCAGACCATTTGCTGTCGGTGGAAACCAAGACGGAGAAAGATTGGTTCCGGTAGTTGGAGGGCTTTGGATTGATGCCCTCTGCGGCTCCGTAAGAGGCGGTAAGTGCCATATCGAAAGATAATGTTACGGGAGTACCCGGGGTGATGTTGGTTAGGTCTATCAGCGGGGTCTCCAAGAGCGCACTATAGGTATTGGTGCGGACGTAGGCATGGTTTTCGGGGAATACCCAACCTGCTTTGCCTGCTTGCCAACCGGAGTAACGCAAGGTTTGTAGGTAGAGTTTGTCCAACTTGCCGGTGTATCGCGTCCACGTGCTGTCAATCTCGTTGTTCCAGCGGGTGGACTCGAAGAACGGTACGGCGTATGCTGCACGGACAACGAATGGTCCCGACCACTCGGATGTGTCGCCCGGTTGGCATATCTTACGGGCATAGACATCATACAAAGCACCCGAGTTCAGTTCCTTTACGATGGTAACGGTGCGTGTGTCGGAGGTAGTTGCCTCTGCCGGGTTTAATGCGCCGTTATGCTCAACCATAGCGGCTTGATAGCGGAATGAGTCGTCGATATCGGGCGTATTGAGCAATACAACGGCTTTGTGGATGGTTATTTCTTGCGGTGTAATACTTTCTACAGCGGTGCAGGCCATCGTACTGAAGCCGAAAGGACCAGCCCACTCCATCCATGTACCATCGGCGCACTGCATACGGCTATAGACATCGTAATTTACATTAGCCTCCAAACCGGCAATCGTTACCACATTGGTGTCGCTTTTAAGTGCTGTAGCATCAGAGAAATGCGCACCATCGGGCAGGCATACATACTCTACAGCCAAGGCGTGTTTTATACTCGGAGAATGGAACTCCACTATGGCAGTATGATAGGTGGTTTCCTTGACTACCATACTCTTGACGGGGACACAATCCGCTGAAGACAAAGTATCGATTACCAAGTCTTTGATGTGAAGAGTGCTATTGCCGTCCTTGTTTAACGATTCTGCGTAGAAACCGACATACACGTTCTTGTGGGCATATTGCGTCAGATCTACTGAATATCGTCTGCCTGCAGCCGGAATGGCGGCGAAAGAATAGTCGGCTTTGCCGGTTTCATTCCATGCGGCGGCCGTTTCCCAGGTCTTGCCCTCGTCGGTAGAAACGAGTATCTTAAACTGCTGGTCGATAATCTTGTCGCCAGAAGGTGCGGTAGTGGAAGTTTCAGTGGAAGTAAGAGCCAAATCGAAACTCATTTCGATACTTTCCGAGGATAGAGTTGTGAAATCAAGCATAGGTGTTGCCAACAGATAGCGTGTCGGATCACTGTTGCCGCCAAACCACAGATTGATATATGTATGCGGAGCACCGAATATGCCTGTGGCACTTTGTGCAGCACGCCAACCGGAATGGGATACCAAACGTGTAAACTGACCTTGCGCATTGCCCTGCCATCTGCTCCATTCGGGGCTAAAGGCATCACTCGACCATACCAACGGGTGCTCGTAACGCACGCCATAGTTGGTTTGGAATGAGAAAGGTCCTGTCCAAACGGATGTATCACCTACACCGCATACGGATCGCACATGGATATCGTAGGCGGTTCCCATACGCAAACCACTGAGATTGAAAGTCTTGGTGTTGGTGTTATACACTTTTGCGGTGGTAATATTCACACCGCTTTCGCCGTACGCATATTGCCAAGCCTTAGCACTATCGTTGGGGATAATCGTGCAACAGACAGCAGTACCGATGGTTTCAAATTGTATATCGGCAGCACCGAAACAGGGCGTGTTATATTCCTCTAATTCGGCATTGGCCACGTGGATGGTAGTAGGAGCATAATTGTACGCGCTTGTACCACCAGTTCCTTCAATCAAGGCAATGCGGATTGCTTTGCCTGCATATTTGGTAAAGTCGAGATAGTATCTCCACCCGTGTCCGTTGGGGATGGCATTATATAGGTAGTCTGCTGTTGTGGTATTTCCACTCCAAAGAATGGTCTCTTCTTGGCTCCATGTGTTACCACCATCGGTAGAAACGGCAATATAGAATGAGTTGCGGTCGGTTTTCTTGGGAGCATTGGCGGAAAGGGTGTCTGTGAGTGCCAATGTGATGCCAAAATAGAGATGTTTATCACCTTGTAGCGGCATTAGGTTGACAACGGACGAAACCAACCAATAGGCATCTTGCACACTATTGGTACAACAGATATGATTGTACCCGAAAGCCCTGCTCCCGTCGCATGCCTTCCAACCGGCAGGCGTATTGACGGCTTGCAGTTTCTTGGTGCCAGCAAAGACGGAGGCTGGGTCGCCAGTGTAGCGGGACCAATTGCACAGCGTGCTATCGAAAGGAACGGTATAAGGCACGCCTTGCGGAGTTAGCAACTCTACAGGTGTACACCATACGGACGTATCTCCCTCTGCGCAGATAGAACGTGCATACACTTGATAGGGCGTGCTTAACGACAAGTTGTGCAACGTGACATCTACATCTTCTGTAATGATATGCGGCATATCTTGCAGGTCGGTTGTGCCAGTGCCATAAGCGAGTTCCCACTTTGATGCTTTGTCTGCAGGAACGAGTGTGATTTGGGCTGCAGTATCCACCGTATTGATACGGATATTCTGTACGCCGAAACATGTGGACGAACCGCTGCTCAAGGATAGATTGTTGATTCCGAGACAGACTGATTTGGGCGCATTGTGGACAAAGGCAATGCGGATCCTTTGCCCGGCAAAACGGGTAAAGTCGAGGGCATAGTTTTGCCCTGCAGCAGGAATGTCGGCATAGCGGAAATCGGCAGTGTCTGCTTTTGACCATATCCAGCGATTCTCCTCTTTCCACGTCTTACCGTTGTCGGTGCTGACCAACAGATTGAATTGATTTGCCTCGCGGTTGAAAAGTGCAGGTCGGCGAACGGCATCAGGAGCGGTTGTCAGTGCCATATCCATTTGTAGAATGATGGTCTCCGCTCCACTGTTAGGGGTCAGGTCAATGACCGGAGAGATTAGCCAATGGGTGTTCTTGGCATCGTAGGTGCAATAGATGTTGGCACCGTTAAGTACGGTTGTATTCGCCGTAAATTTCCATTTGGAAGTTGTACTTGCTGCTGTAGGCAGCGAGTCGGTGATAGAATAAGCAACGGGCATAGAAAAGGTCGTCCAATCGCTCAATGTTGCAAACGGTTCGCTATAGGGGGTACCATACGATGTGGTGAATTGTAGCGTGTTGCTATAGTCGCTCTCCTGGTTGCTTGCACATAGTTGCCATACGCGCACGTAGTAGGCAGTACCGCGTATCAGACCGAGCAGTGTGTGTGTCAGCCCTGTAGCAACGGTATCACGCAACGGGTGGGCAAAGTTAGCGGTAGTAGCATATTCAATGACGGTCGGCAGGTTGGATTGCCCTTTCCATACGAGCGTAGCACTCGTAAAATCGACGGATTGTGCCACTAACGAATCCGGTTGGGCGCAAGGCATTGCCAAACGCAGGTTGGCGATATGCACATCGCAGGTGTTGTCTTGGCGGGTGGCCGTCTTATATAGTGCTATGCGGACACGTTGGCCTGCATAGCGTTTCATATCCAACTCAATACGTTCTCCCGTGGTGCTGAGGCTCGAGAGTGAACGGTAGGCAGCAGAAGTATTGGCAAAGAGCCACTGGGCATTGTTACTCCACGTTATACCATTGTCGTTGGAAATCAATACACGGAATTCTTGATCGTCCGTATTGTCGGGTGCTGCCTCACTATTGTGAGCAGTGAGTGCCAAATCGAATGATAGTGTGGTTTCTGTATCGGTGGCAGGAATTCCGATTTCCGGAGAAACAAACCATTGATCGATGCATTTGGTGGTGGCATTGGAGAGTTCTCCCGCCAAATGGTTGGCAGGTAATCCGTAGGATCTATTCATTATTTTCCAACCTTCGGAAGAATAATCGGTATTCGGTACCGGTAGTGTACCTGCAAAGGCGGCTATGGCAGAACCGCTCATTGTTATCCAAAATGGTGGTAGATCCGTGCCGCCAAACGTCTCAGCATAGGGAGCAACATAGGGCATATTCAGCGACTGTACCACCGACGTGGTGCAACCCTCTTGCGTGATGCGCAGGTAGTAGGTAGTTCCATGGGTCAGTCCGCGGAAATTACATGACGATTGAGCGGTAGTGAGTTGCGTGATGATATGCGAGAAATCGGCATAATCCGACAATTCGATATGCACATCTTCGGGTATGCCATAGGTTGTCCACGAAGCGTGTGCCGTAGTGTCAGACGTAGGAACCAACTGCAGGTTGCGTACTCCCAAACAAACCGCCTCTTTCCGTGTCAATTGTACGGAGTCGATATACATTTGGTTGCTTGTTCTTCCCGTTTCCAGATAGAATGCAATACGGATAGGTTGTCCCACGAATTGAGATATATCCATGGATATTCTTCGTGCATTCAGTCCGAATCGATTGTAATAATGTTCGCCTGTGCTGTCGCATGACCAGAATATGGCATTGCGTTTGCTCCATGTATTGCCATTGTCGGTAGAGATACATACGCCTAATCGGTCGCTCTGTGCCATTTGCGGCGTCTGAGCGGTATTGTTATACTGGTTGGCGCAGAGGGCTATATTGGCAGAGAGAGTAATGACACCCGGTTCCGTCTTTGACATATCAATAGCTGGCGAGATGAGCCATACGTTGCTTTGATTTAACCATGAGAAACGTGCGTGGTAGGTGTCAATACCCGTAATACCGTCTTTAACCCAATTCTCAAGCGACCACCCTGTGGAGGTATTCATTTCGGCAAGGGTAATGCTGTCTTTTTTCCATAGAGCGGAATAGGTGTGCCATATATCTGCGCTGAGACTATTGGCTGCAAAAGGTTCCAGATAAGGGACACCGAGTGTGGTAGTAAACGTAGTGGCTGACGACCAGCGACTGACCTCGCCATCGCCGCATAATCCGCGTACATAAGCATAATATAGGGTGGATGGTTGTAACCCTGTAACGGTGTATGTGTTGGTGCCGATAGTGGTATGCACAAGAGCCGTGGTAATTGTATCGGGGCGGACAGGAACGGACGAAATAATCAATTCGTACTGCGAAGCGTTGCCCGTCCAATTCAATACGGCACCATCTACAAAAGTAGAGTCGGCATCCATATCGAAAATTTGGAGACAATGGCGGATAGGCTCAATAAATATATTATCAATATAGATATAGTTGGTGGAGTCGCTACCCGCCTCGGAGAGGAACATAACGTAGTGTCCGAAATTACCATCGATGTCGCCCGTGTAATTCTCAAAACTGACAACATATGTGCGCATAGCAGCAGAATCAGCAGAGTACGGGAGAACTATCTCGGAAAGCGGGGTAAACGTATAGCCGGGATCTGTAGGGTCTGAAACGATACCCACAGACAGACGGTGTACGTTGTCGGCATCTTGGGAGTAGGTGGCTGCCGAGAATACCAATTGGTACTTATTGATATTATTGCCCACAAGGAACTCCGGCGAGACAGCATACGCACCATCCGACTCGTTGACCGAAACGGAGGGCTTTTTAATTTCCAATACTGCCCCGTATTTATTATTCTCAATGCGCTGTGGAGCGGTACCAGTACCGAGTTCGGAGATAAAACCGGTTGTCCAGCAATGTGCCGTTGCAGGGTTGGAGAATGTCTCATAGTAGGTATCCGGATTGACGGCAGCGCATTGGGTATGCAGTGTGATAACATGCCAATCCAAGTCGTTTTGGCAGGCTTGTCGTCCGCGTACATAGTAGGTGGAGGCGGACTGCAAACCATTGACCTGTACGGTGTTTGCTGCAATGGTGTCGTTGAATAATAGTGTGCTAAACTCCGGGTCTGTGCTTACTTGTATGATAGCGGGCTTTGGATTGATACCATTGAGCAGCCATGTGATAGTGGCACTATTGTCGGCATTGGCTGCTGCGCGGAGTGAGGACAATCCACCGCATTGTGCGTCCTGTACGCGTATAGAGATATTGTCAATGATAACATAGGTAGAGGTGTTGGAGATAGTTGATTCTGCATAGAAAGCCACTTGAACGGTCTTGCCTATATACTTGGTGAAATCTAAGGAAACAGATTGTGATTCACCCCAACGAAGATCGTTATTGAGACTATATTGTCCGTTCCCGTCATTGCTCCAAATGGTAGCATTGGCAGCATTCCATGTTTTGCCGGCGTCTTCGCTGACAATAACGCAGAACTTATCATCAATACCGGCCTGACCGGGTTGATCGTCAGGACCCGGCTTAACGGCAAGGTTGAAACGGAGTTCCACCGTCTCGCCTTCTTCGGCATCAATATACCATGAGGGGCTGATGAACCAATAGTAATAGTCGTAGCCGGTGATATACGCATAAGCGACATAGTCGGACATAGGGGAGAGTACGTGCTCGCTTTTGTTAGTCAGCCGCCAGTGTTTGCTGGGTGTCTCCGGCCGTTCCAAAAGTTCCGTTCCGTTGAATACTGCGTTGGCAGCACCATACATACGTCTCCACCCATCCGGAAAAGACGAATAGAGGAAATTCTCCTCGATGGGCAGCCCCAATGGTGTGGTAAAACTATAGGTAACGTCATTGGTATCCATTGTGTCCGTACCGCAGATGGTTTGGAGCGTGATGTAATAGGTAGTCAGCGGGTTCAGATCGTTGAAACGGATACTTGGTGAGGTCACCACCTGGTAGTTGGCTTGCACCATCGAACGGGTTGGGGCTATACCAACCTTCCATGCTTGCATACCACCTGCATTCCATATAACTTCGGCGCTACGGGCATGTACGTTGATGTCTATATTACTTGCCTCGCGGCAGTCAGTCAAGCGGGAAATGACAATCTCGTCAATGAGATTGATACTTATATTGTTAGCTCCTGCATTCATAGAACGAAAAGCGATAAACTTGCCATTTCCGTTGTATGAATCAAACGAAACCAAACAGCGGTTATATGTCGGTGCATCGGCAGTAAAAGATGCAAGAGCGGTGAAAGTGGAGAGATCGTAAGGGTCAGTCATCACTCCTACTGACAATTGTCCGACGGAGGTCTGTGTGCTCGTGGCATGGCTGAAGACCATCTTCAGTTGCTTTAAGTCGGTGGTTGTTTCGGGAAGAACAAACCATGTATCTGTGCCGCATAGTTGCAGGTGCGACCCGACGGCATTGGGGGCTGCAGAACTGATACGCGGGTAGGCGTTGAGGGTAGGGGTAATGTTGGTAAGTGCATAGAAGACAGACGCGGCTCCCAGCGGTTGTCCCGGCAAACGCAATTCTTTGGCCAAATCAGAAAGCAGTATTTCTCCCGAAGAAGGTTCAAAACTTTCTTTGTAGGGAGTCGCTTCAGTGATGGCGGGCATAGCGGCAGGTACGCGCAGCGCAATTGGGAACGACCATGGAGAGGTTTGTTCAAATCGGGTAGCACGAGTATAGATGTACAAGGTCTTGCCCGTGAACAATCCGTCCGTTTTATAGACAGAAACGGCAGGGGCTGTGATTCCACGTTGCTCGAAAAGGATGTCCGATTCGGGTACATTGCCATCCCGCCGATAAGAAGTGGCAATACGGTAACTCCAAGAATCGGCATCGTGCATATTGGCACAGAGTGTGAATCCTTGGGAGGTTACGTCCTTACAACGGATGTGCGTGGGGGATGGAACAGCGGGCAGGTGTATCTCTACATTGTCAATATAGATGGCATTCTGCTCCTTGGTGTTGGAAACAAAGGCGATGAACTTACCTGTACCAAAATAGTCTGCCAATGAGACGGTTACCCGCTTGAACATATATGATGTCTCCACCTGCACTGTATCTATGGCACGGAAAGTATTAAAATCGGTCGGATCGGTCATAACGCCTACTTGCAGTTCAGCGGCATAGCGGGTGTTTCCGAGCGAGATACGGTCGTAGGCGGTAACCCAGAAATTGATTTCAACTCCGAATAATGATGGCACCAATATTTCCGGGGTTGCGGCGTAAACGTATTTACCTCCCTCAACAGGGAGGTTCTCGTTGGTGCGTGCTCCGGCAAAAGAGAGATAGAACGTGGAATCCAAGGCATAAGGTGCACGTTCATTGCGATTGCTACCCTTATAGACAAACGGTACCTGTGCATTGATATTGCTGCCGATGGTCCATCCTGCCGGTTTCCCGTACATTTTGCTTCCCGACAAGGATATGGTGTTTTCAAAATTCTCGGAATAGGGAAGTGTGACGGTAGTGAGAGTCTTAAACGAGGTACCTACCCATTGGGTATATTCGTTGTTGTCGCCATCACAGGAGGAACGCACATAGACATAGTAGGTAACATCGGGTTGGAGTCCGGTGAGAGTAATTTCAGGATTGAAGACATTGTCTGTGATGTGTTGCAAGACGATAGCGGGGGCAATGTTGCCGAAATCGGAAACAGGGGCAGAGGTAAGGAGTACTTCAAAATGATCGTATGCACCCGTAGCATCCCAACTGACGAGTGCATCATGGGCATGACGATCGGTAACCTGCAGATTCTTGATGTCTTGGCAAGTGGGAGTGGCATGGATGATGATATCGTCCAACAGCACGCCATAGCCCATATTTTCGGTTATCTCGAAAGCAATCTGGTAGGTGGTGTTGGCACTGACGAGTTGCAGGGTCTCCTGTTTCCAGATGGCATTGCGTTGGTAGGTAGCCGTGGGAAACAGATGCCAATAGTCGGAAGCAGAGGTGCGATAATAGATTTTCAGAGTATCGCTATAGCCGTTTTTTTGAGGTTCGGCGTGGGAGAAAGTGAGTTGCGGCTGAAAATCATTGAGGAGGTTCATCACGGGGGAGACAAAACGTGTGACAAAACGCATCTCCTGCCTGCGTGCATTGCGGGCAGCCAGACGCCGAGTGCCTGAGACGCACCCCGTAGGATGCAGGAGGGTGTTGCCGTCCTCGATAAACCATGAAAACGCCGTTTGATCGGTGTTGCCATCTATTGGCAGACGGGTATATTCTTGCGTCCACCCCGCAGGCAAACCGTTTTCGAAATCGATATGGACAATATCCTTTGTTGTGGCTTGGAGGGCCACAGAAAGAACCAATATATTCAGCAACAAAACAATCTTTCTCATAATATTTATATTTTGTAATAAAACAAATGTTTTTTTCTGCTTTTTCAATTACATTTTATACACCTGATATTCACCTGATTTTTTGCCGTGGATGCGACCTATGGTTAATGAGGCTGATTAGGCTTAAATATAAAAAACTACATCTCCAAACAACGGCAAGGATGAGTTTGCCGGGTCAGGTTGAAGAGGCACGTCCATTTGATACCTACCGTGAGTTGCGACCAAGTCTTACCTTGCAGGTTAGATTGTGTAAGCGGATTGAATATCAATAGATTGTGCATATCTTGCAGTGTTTGCTCATTGGCGGGTGTGGTGGGCATTTGCGAGTAATCGACAAGTGGCAGATTATGGATATAGGAAATCGGAATATGATACTCGGCATATACGCCAAGGCGCATTTCTATACGTCGGCTGCGGAGCGGCAGGCGGGCACCTGCTTCCATCATAGGAGCGATCTGCAGTACAGGGTCGGTATATGTTTGGCTGTAGGCGTACTCTTCGGCAGGGAAATAACCATACGTCGGTGCATTCTCTATGGTGTGGATAAAACGTGTGTATGTCCCATTAGTGGAAAGCATAGTGGTGGT
>USNU01000004.1 GCA_900556095.1 uncultured Bacteroidales bacterium
TCGCCCGTTTGGTCGTCCAGCCTCGGCGTCTCCAGATTTCTGGCGTTTTGTATAACCGTAGGATTGGCGTTCTGGTTCGAGTTGTCGCCCGATGTTCCGTCAGGAGTGTCGTCATTGCAGGCGATGAGCAAAAATATTGCACTAAAGAAAAGGATAGAGTTTATTTTCATTGATATTTATAATTTCTTTTTCTATTTACAAATATAAGGGATTTCTTTTTTTCTTTGCAAGGTTTTTGCAAGAAAATAAGGAGAAGAAGAATATGTTTTCCGCAATTCGTTTACATGAATTGTCGGAAACAAAGAAACCACCCCTGCAACAACTTTATTTTGTTGCGGGGTGGTTTGTATTATTCTCTGCTTTTTCCTTATTTTATTCGGCGTAAGTGATTTCTATCGTTTTGATACGCAATTGGACTCCACCACTACTTGACGTATGGTCATTTACTATTTTCCAATTGTTACCGTCTATTGTGGCATAAAGTTGTGTGTTGCCGACATAATTAGTACCTTGGTAGGAATCGCAGTTAAGTACAACTTTGGCGATGGGCTTGGAAGCTTTCAACGTCATCGAATTGAGTGCATACATGCGTACGCCTCCTGTGGCCGTATAGAATTTAGGAGGATTGTTGCCTTCCTCTTGTGCAAAGATGATTTCAGTTCCTTCTGAATCAGTAGCTCCCAAGGGGTCACCCGCATTTTCCCATCCGAAAGAGTTGAGGTCGGTGGTCGTTACGTTACCCGACGCGGTGGCCTCAGGAGCTGTCAGGCTCACGGTCGCTCCGTCTATGGCAATCAAGGCATCTCCTTCTCCACCCGGAGTAGGTTCTGGGTCTGTACCCGGTTCTTCCGCGTTGCCGGATAACACCTTGATACTTTTCACCTCCCAAGTGGAGGATTGAGTGTCTGTACAAGTATGACGAAGGGCTACGACAACGTTACTACCTATAAATTCAGACGGAATATTGATTTCCTTGTTCTTGAAAGTGAAATCTGCGTTAAGCCCATCGGTATCATAAGTTAACTGTGTCCACGTTGCGCTGTTTACATTACCTGTATAGTCCTTGCTTATGAGTATGGAATTATTGGCATTAAGATCTCCGCGTTCATAGTTGATGGCCATATTGATAGCCATATGTACAGCCGATGTGCTGCCAATCGTGAAAGCCGGACTCACGAAATAAGTCTCTCCGGCTTGGTTTTCTTTTTGTCCATCCCCGTTAAAGTCTTGGTAACCGGTAATCATGGCACTTTGGAAGTCATTGTACCATTCAAGGGTTCCGGAAACTGAAGTTGACGTAAAACCACCCAATGAACTTGTGAAATCCTGATTGAGATATTCGCCTTCCGGGTTTGGTTCTTCCGGTATATCCTCAATCTTTCCTTTGATGACCTCTATTTTCTTTACCTCCCACGTCGAGGATTGGGTGTCGCTACAGGTATGTCTCAAAGCTATATAGACTTTTCCTCCCATAAACTCAGCAGGAATAGCTGTTTTCTTATTCTTGAATGTAAAGTCGGAATTGAGTCCTTCAGTATCATACGTTAATTGTGTCCACGTTGCACTGTTTGCATCGCCTGAGTAATTCTTGCTGATAAGAATTGAATTGTTTGCATTGAGGTCACCACGTTCATAGTTGATGGCCATATTAGTAGCGACATACGCTTCTTCGATTTGTGACAGGTCTATTTCCGGACCGACAAGGAAAGTTACTCCAGCTTGGTTTTCTTTCTCACCATCTCCATTAAAGTCCTTATATCCTGTAATCATGGCACTGGAATAATCATTGTACCATTCGAGGCTTCCGGATGTCGAAACGGAAGCAAACTCTCCGAGAGATTGTGAAAAGTCTGCGCTGAAGATGGCTTCGCCAGATTCCTCCGGCATGTCACCTATCTCTTGTCCGTCGAGGATGGCGGCTGTCACGCTTTTCACGCCCGACCCACCGAAGTACTTCTCCATGGTGCCATAGAGCAAGACTTCTTTGCCTAAGTTTTCTGGATGGGCTTGCAGGTTGAGTGCGTTACGCACATCACCGCTCGGAAGCTGTACGGCCATGCAGTCATTGATATTCTTGCTGTCGGGCGAACTGGCAATGACGATGTTGGGAGCACCAGCTCCGTCAGCACCGAATACTACGTCTGATATGGTGTAACTCGGGCCGCCGTCTCCGGTTGAAACGGGAATGTAGCCCACGATATAGGCTTTTACCCAAGCATATCCGCCGTTTTGGTTCAGCGAAGCACCTTTGACGGTATAGGGGGAATCTTTGGTTCCGGTTCCGTATATGCTGTTGGCATCTCCCTTGCCCGGTATGTCGTAAGGGGAGGGAACGTCATTACATGCCTGGAACAGGAACATGCCTAATGTCAGGCATAATAGGCTGATAAAACTTTTCGTTTTCATATTATTTCGTTTTTGTTGGTGAATGCATTTTATTGAATGTCTCTTGAAGTGCGTACGGTGAGTTGCCATTCGCCGTTATATTGGGTGAGTAACCCCGTGACGTCCACTTTTCCCATCTTCATGTACTCCGTAGAGAAGTTGGCGTAAGTGCTGGTGCGGAAAGGAATGTTGGTATTTCCTACCTTAAGGGTACGGTTTACACCGTTTCCTCCGTCGCCTTCTGCTTCCGGAGCATATTGCGTCAGTCCGTCGGCTTCTACAAATTCCGCATCGTTGATCTTGACAAAGAATGCCGCGTCGGCTTTATTGGCCGAAGACAGCCAGGCTTCGTCGATTTCCATAGGAGTCAGTTCGGGATAAGAAAGGTCTGGCTGGCCGATAACTTTGACATGTTCCTTCCATGTATATTCCGGCATGCGGCCTATCTTGCCTTGGTACAAGGTGCCTAACTGGGCCATGGAACCGTAACCGCCTACATAAAGTCCTTTACAGTTGATGGCTATTTTCTGGCCTACAGGTAAGAAAGCATACAGTCCGGTGGCGTTTATGCCCACAACTAAGGTACCGCTTCCGTCGTTGACGTACAGGTTCTTGTAGATGTTACCGGATTCGTCATCGCCTACCACCACACCGGAGATGACCAGGTTCTCTTGTACTTCTTCCGCTTTGTTGCTGCTGACTATGCCGGCATACTTTGTCTTTAAGTCAGCGATAGTCGTATTGGCTTCTCCTACAGCGGGATTGCCGTATGTATAATTAGTCGGGTCGTCATGGTGGTCCATACAGCCGGAGAAGACGGCCGCCAACATGGAGACGAGCAATAATTTAATATTTTTCATATTCAAGTTTATTTTAAAAGGTTAGAAGCGGAATCCTATGTTGAGGAACCCGTTGAGTCCTTGTGCGTAGTAATATTTAGAGTGGCGTGAGAACTGGTAAGGACGCTCGCGGCCGTCGTCGTAGGCATCGTCGCGGTTCTGTTCGTATCCTCCGGTTTTCATGTCCGTATTGTTGGTCACGTTGTTCAGCGTCAGGTTGATGCTCAGGGCGCGGCCTTTTTGCAGGCGGATGTATTTTCCGATGGAGAGGTCGAGCATGAAACCGCCGTCGAACTCTTCCTGTCCGGGGATGTTTACGCTTACCTTATTGCCGTCTTCACCTACGGTCCCGTTCTCGCCGGCTGACACACCCAAAACCTTACCTAATCTGCGGTAAGTGGAGAAGTCGATGAATCCGCGGTGGTAGTAGTTACCGTTGATACTGAAGAACCAACCTTTCACATTGTAGTCCAGTCCGAGACTGTAGGCAGAGAGCGGAGTTCCGCTTTCTTTCATTCCGTCGATGTACACGACATCTTGCGTAGTTTCGCTTTCGTTTTCGTAAGTCAGATTGGCGTTCGGGTTGTTCACATATTCGGCGTTGTTGAATGTGCCCAACGCTTTCAGGGTCAGGTTTGACGTGAGTTTTACGCTGGCGGCCAGTTCTACTCCCATATATTCTTTCTCTACCCCAGTCATCGACAGATAAGTGTAGCGCGACTCCTGGTCGTTGTAGAACTGGTCGAGTTCGGTCACATTGTTGAAACGCGTGTAGTAGCCGCTGACCTTGAAAGCGAAGATGGGTCCGTTGAACGCATAGCTGGCTTCGGCAGTCATTACTTCCTCGTTGGTCAGATTCGTGGCGAAGTCGTTCTTCAGACGGGGAGCGATGAAGGCATTGTAAGGCAACGGTGCGTTTTCTTCATATCCAAGCCCGACGTTGAACACGTGTTTGCCTCCGATACGGAAAGTCGCTCCGGCCTTGGCTCCGCTTTCCAAAAATTTGGCTGTGCCGCTCTTGCCTTTTGAGTTGTTGGCCGCACGACCGTTGCGCATCAAACCTTCACGTTCCATGGTCGTTCCGCCCAAACGTCCGGCAAAGAACAAACTGTAGAAGCTTTTATCGAATTGGTAGTTGGCCCAAACGTTGGCTTTGTTGACGAATATATTATAATTGTAGCCAAACTTGTCGTCTTCACCGATCAGGCGGTTGGGATTGTCCAGATCGTTTTGAATCATGCTGGAGTTGTAGCCGTAGTCACGAACGGAGAATTTGTCTACGTCCGTATATTTGTTGGCACCCAGCAAATCTTTCATGGTTTTGTAGTGCATGCCTTTGGTGGTGCTGGCGTTTACGCCGGCTGTGATATAACCGTACTCGTCCATGTCGCGTTTCAGGGTGGAACCGAAGTTGAAGGCCATTTGGTCGTTATGACGATTCTCTACGTAGTACAAGGCTTCGCCCCCTAACGTGTTTTGTTGGGCGTTGGCAAAGTACATGGCATCCCAATCGAGTTGGCGGTGGGACTTTGCGCTGGTCCAGTAATTGTATGCGTTTTGCCAAGTCTCCACATCCTCGTCGCTCAACGGTTGGTTGAATACGTTGCCGCTGATTTGTCCGCTCGGTAACTTTTTGTAGTAATCCGGACGCGGGTCGGCGGCATTTCCACTCCATCCTAAAGCGCTGCTGGCATACATGCTGTATTTTCCGGAGAACGATGTAGACAGCTTGGTTCGTTCGTTGATGTCGAAATCCCAAGTGACAATCGCTGTCGGTTCGAAAGAATTTACCACACGTGCATTACGCTTTTCGCCGTTTTGGTAACCCCAGTTCGGGTTGTAGTAATGGTCGTTGGCCAACCAGTACGCTTCTTCTGTGGAAGAACCCTGCTGGGCACGTTCGGTGGGGGAACCCCAGGTCGTGAAGCTCAAGCTGTGTCGGTCGTTGAACCGTTTCTCGAACCCTAACAAATAGCTGAACGAATTGTAGAACGTACCTTCTACGAATCCTTCATTGGCCCAACGGTAACCGATGGAACCGGTGAAGGCCCATCCGTTGCTCATCAGTCCCGAAGAGTAGGTGTACATGCCTCGTGCACGATAGTTTCGATTGGTACCGGACAACGATAATTTGTGGCCTGTGGCGTATTGTCCGGCCCGTACATTAATATTATCCGCCCCTCCCACCGACGTATAACCGAATTGGTTCATCAGGAAAAACGGGGAGCCTTCACGGTTACGGGTTGCGTCGTTCAGTCCTCCGATGGAACTGTAACTGAATACGCCTCGTTCGGCATCGTTGAACTGGATACCGTTGATGAACATGTCGTTGTTGGAATTTTGATAAGCCCTCAGGCGGAAGCGCATGGGACTGAATAGATAGCCCACTTCAGACAAGTACAGGTCGTTGCCGACTCCTGTGATGGCCGAAACGGTCTGGCCCGCGTCGTCATCTTCATTGAGTTGCGATTCTGTGAACGAAAAGTCCGCATTCTCATTCTGTGCCCGTTGTTGGAGCACGGCCAGAGTGTCTGTCTGTTGTGCGTGGAGCAAGGCTGACACAAAGAATGCCGATAGAATCAAAGTTGTCTTTTTCCCCATATCTCGTAGATTTATTATATTGTTGTTACAAAGAAACACATTATTTTCAAATTAAAGTCATCCCGGACTAACTTTTTGCCATTTTTTTTTGGCTCGGTAGCCGAAAAAAGCCATATTTGTAATAGAGAATTAACAAAACGTTAAAAAAACATCTTATGAAACGAATGTTTATGGTTATGGGCTTGTTCGTGCTGCTGTTTACGGCGGCACGTGCCCAAGAGAAGAAATTCGGCATGTATGCGGTTGGGTTTTATAATCAGGAAAATCTTTTCGATACCATTCATGACGAGGGGAAAAACGATTTCGAGTATCTGCCCGATGGGGCTATGAAATGGAACGGAATGAAGTATTTCGCGAAATTGAAGAACATGGCCACTGTATTGTCGGAGATGGGGACAGACAAGTTGCCCAATATCGGTGCGTCTGTCATCGGGGTGTCTGAGGTTGAGAACAGCCGTGTGATGCAAGATTTGGTGGAACAGCCGCCTTTGAAAGCACGTGGAATGAAGTTCGTTCATATAGAAGGGCCGGACAAGCGTGGCGTAGATTGTGCGCTGATATACAATCCCCGTTTCTTTACACCGGAAAAGTCGTTTCTGCAACCTTATGTATATGAGGCGAAAGACAGTGCTTATCATACGCGTGGCTTCCTGACCGTACAAGGTAAACTGGCGGGCGATGATGTGACCTTTATCGTATGCCATTGGCCCAGCCGTGCAGCGGTTTCATACTATAGGGAGCGTGCAGGGAAACAAGTCCGTATGTTGAAAGACAGTATCAGCAAGGCAAATCCGGAAATGAAAATCATCGTGATGGGGGATATGAACGACGATCCTTTCAGTCCGAGTATGGCGAAAGCTTTGGGAGCCAAGCGCGAAATGAAAGATGTGGGCAAGTCCGATTTGTATAATCCTTGGTGGAACGTGCTGGCTAAAGACGGACGGGGCACGTTGATGTATGACGGCAAGTGGAACTTGTTCGACCAGATTGTAATGACTCCCAATTTATTGGATTTGGATGGTAAGAAGGATTATTCGACCTTGAAGTTCTTTAAGAATGAGATATTCTCGCGCAATTATCTGTTTCAAACCGAAGGGCGATACAAAGGCAATACCAAGCGTACGCATGCCGGCGGAGTGTGGCTGAACGGTTATAGCGACCACCTTCCGGTTGTGGTATATTTGGTAAAAGAGATGAAATGACGCTACAAGCACTCCCCCGAAACGGTAAAATACGCTTCGGGGGATTTTTTTTGTATAAAAGATATGGGCGGGAGATTGGATTTGAAGAAAAATGCCTATCTTTGTCCTACCAAAAAAGAGTGAAACGAATTGTTCTTTTTATAAATTATAAAGATATGGTTAATTACAAAGACTTAGGCTTGGTGAACACCAGAGAGATGTTCAAAAAAGCCATTAATGGCGGTTATGCCATTCCTGCTTTCAACTTCAACAACATGGAGCAGATGCAGGCTATCATTCAAGCAGCCGTAGAGACCAAGTCTCCGGTGATCCTTCAGGTTTCTAAGGGTGCCCGTCAGTATGCCAACGCTACGTTGTTGCGCTATATGGCTCAGGGTGCTGTTGAATATGCAAAGGAATTGGGTTGTGCCAATCCTCAAATCGTGTTGCACCTCGACCACGGAGATACTTTCGAGACTTGCAAGAGCTGTATCGACTCAGGTTTCTCTTCAGTGATGATCGACGGTTCTCACCTTCCGTATGACGAGAACGTGGCTTTGACGAAGAAAGTCGTAGAATACGCTCACCAATTCGACGTAACCGTAGAAGGTGAGTTGGGCGTATTGGCCGGAGTAGAAGACGACGTTGTGGCTGAACATCACACCTACACCCGTCCTGAAGAAGTAGTTGACTTCGTAACCAAGACCGGTTGCGACTCTTTGGCTATTTCTATCGGTACTTCTCACGGTGCATATAAGTTCAAACCCGAACAGTGCCACGTTGATCCCGCTACAGGCCGTTTGGTTCCTCCTCCTTTGGCATTCGATGTATTGGACGGCGTAATGAAGGAGCTTCCGGGCTTCCCCATTGTACTGCACGGTTCTTCATCTGTTCCTCAGGAAGAAGTAGACACCATCAACAAATACGGTGGCAAGTTGGAAGCAGCTATCGGTATCCCCGAAGACGAATTGCGTAAGGCTGCCAAGAGTGCAGTTTGCAAAATCAATATCGACTCCGACAGCCGTCTGGCATTCACCGCTGCTGTGCGTAAGGTATTCTGGGAGAAACCCGCTGAGTTCGACCCGCGTAAGTACTGTGGTCCTGCACGCGACCTGATGGAGCAACTCTACAAGCACAAGATTATCAACGTGCTCGGTTCCGACGGCAAAGCAGCAGAATAATCCCGACTGCTATATGCAACCAAAAAGAGGCTACCCTTTCGGGCAGCCTCTTTTTTGCTGATATTGCCAAAGTTTGCACTAAAAAATGCATTTTTCTTGAAAATCTGCACTTTTTGGGTGCAAATTATCCTTTTTCATTATATGATTTGGCTATGTGCGGGAAAAGATTTACCTTTGCAGAATAGATGTTTTCCCTGTGGATACCCTGAGGATACCCTGTGGATAGCAAGATAACAGATATAGCATGAACATTACGCCTGTCGCCATCGCCCGCAATGGCTTTACGGATAAATTCGGTATCCCGCGTCAGTCCCGCGAGGAGTCGTGCATAGAGACCCGTATCGTTTTTGAGCCGGATTTCCGTGTACGCGAAGCCCTGCGCGGCATAGAGGGCTATTCCCACCTGTGGCTGATATGGGGATTTAGCCGTTGCGCCATACACAATGCTCAATCAGCAACGGGCATTGGAGAGACTCCCGACTGGTCTCCCACTGTGCGTCCGCCGCGCTTGGGCGGAAATGTCCGCATGGGGGTTTTTGCTACACGTTCCCCTTTCCGTCCGAATGCGTTGGGACTGAGCAGCGTGCGGCTTCTGCGCATAGAGGATACCACGCGGGACGGGCTGGTATTGGTGGTTAGCGGGGCGGATTTGTTGGATGGCACGCCTATATACGATATCAAGCCTTACTTGTCTTATTCCGATGCTCACCCCGAGGCGCGTAACGGCTTCGGTGAGGCAACAAGCAACTATCATCTGGCGGTGGATGTTTCCACAGGTGTGTTGGAGTCTGCTTTGGCACAGGGCTGTCCGTGGCAGGCCCTGCAGGAGATACTCTCCCAAGACCCTCGTCCCGCTTACCAGCATGACCCCATGCGTGTCTATCATCTCGATTATGCCGGTTGGACAGTGGCGTTCCGTGTGGAAAATGATATACTCCGTGTGGAGACATTGCAAAAGAAAAAGGATTGAGGTCTTTGCCTCAATCCTTTTCGTAGAATTGTATTTTCTTGAATAGTACCGCATCATCGTACAGGCGTTTTCGTTCCTCTTTCAGAAAATCCACCTGCCGCAGGCTCAATACTTTCTTTTCTATCTCGGGGCGGGCATAGTCTATCGGCATCGGTTCTCCCGCTATGTGTTTCTCGGTGATTCGCAGGATATACAGCGAAGTGGAATCGGTTACCTCAATTTGTGTCTTCTGTTTCAACAGACTGTTCAGTTCGTCTTTCTCAAACGGAATGTGCAGCAGTACCTGCTGTGCTGTCCGCCATTGGTCGGTAAACAACTCATACCCTGTGGCATAGCGATATGCATATTTCTCAATATCCTCTATGTTCTCATCGGGATTGGTGAGCCATTGGCGAAGGCGTTTCAGGTGCGGCGCATTTTGCGGAACCACCAGCAGAAGCCCCTTTAGAATGCCCTCTTTGAGTATAAATTGTCCGGTATGCGCTTGGTAGATTTGTTCCACCAATGTATCTGCCACTTGGGTGGGCATACGATGTTCCACCAATCGTGTTTCGTAGGCGTGTACGTATAGAGAACGGCGGTAATTCTCCACCAAAGCCTCAATCTCATTATGATCCATATCTTTGGCTTTGTCGTACTCCAGTATGTCGGTCGCCCATTGACGGATATATGTGCTTGCTACCTTTGCGCTGTCTTCCGCCGCCAGACCTGCAGTAAGCGAATCCAAGGTCTCCCAATACAACAGATGTCCGTTCAGTTCTACCGCTGTACCCAACTGGTGCTTGTGATGAAATCCATTGCACCCGGACAAGGCGGTGCTTATACCCAAAATGATATAAAAAACATACTTCTTCATAGTGTCTCTCCTAAATCGTTATGACAAATCGTATATAGTGTATGCCCGTCAATTCGCTCGCAGGTAGCTGGCAGAACAATGTCGGGGGCGGCTACACCTTTCCCGATGTATATAGGTGCCACTTCCACGTGTATCTCGTCGTATAGTCCGCTCTCCATGATAGTCCGCAGCAGTGTAGGTCCGCCTTCCACCAATACCGAGTGTATGCCGCGTGATGCCAAATCCTGCAGGATATATGTCCAATCGGTCTGCTCTCGATAAACAATAGTCTCGCTTTCATTGTCAAGAATACGGCTGTCGGCAGGTAATATGTGATGTCGGTCCACAGTGATACGGATCGGGTTTCTGCCGCTCCAACGGGTGGTCAGCAGGCGCGGGTTATCCAGCAATGCCGTACGGGTCCCCACCATAATAGCCATATTTTCCGCCCGCATACGGTGTACTATTTGTTTGGTGAGCGGAGTGGAGATGACCAGCGCATCGCCATCTTTCCGACTTGATCGGCAATTATCTACGTATCCATCAGCAGTCTGTGCCCATTTGAGCGTTACATAAGGGCGTTTTTTCTCTTGCAGACAAAGGAAACGTTTGTTCAGCAGTCGGCACTCTTTTTGCAGAATACCGACTACTACCTCTATGCCCGCCTCGCGCAACATCTCTATGCCGCGTCCGGATACTTGCGGGTTGGGGTCCTGCATCCCGACTACGACACGTCCAACACCCTTCTCTATAATCAGTTTGGCGCAAGGCGGTGTTTTCCCATAATGGCTGCAAGGCTCCAGACTGACAAACAATGTGCAGTCTTTGTAATTGATGACCGTATTTTTGCGCTCTGCGTCGGCAAAGCAGTTTACTTCTGCATGGGCTTGACCGAACTGCCGGTGCCAACCTTCGCCAATGATGGTCTCATCACTGTTGCGCACCAATACCGCCCCCACCATGGGGTTGGGGGCTACATAGTATTCGCCCAGTCGGGCTAATTCAATACAGCGGGCTATATAGTTTGTATAATCCATCTTTTTTGTGTAACTTTGCGGCATGAACGACCTTGTCCGATATATCGCTTCGCAGTTGGCTGACCTGTACCCCGAACCGGAATGCAGGGATATGGCATGGTGGATTGCCGAGGAGGCGACCGGTATGTCGCGTACGCAACTGCTTTGTGGCTGCAAAGATACGAAAATAATTCCAAACCTCGAAATTATTTTATCCCGCTTGCGGCAAAAGGAACCGATACAGTATATTTTCGGGCATACACTCTGGAACGGATTGGATTTGTCGGTTACGCCCGCTACCCTTATTCCCCGCCCGGAGACGGCAGAGTTGGTGGAGTTTCTGCTGCATAGTACACAGGATATTGCCAGTCGGCCATTGCAGGTATTGGACATAGGTACCGGAAGCGGGTGTATAGCCATTGCGCTGAAGAAAGCACGCCCCCATTGGGAGGTATATGGAGCGGATATCAGCGAAGAGGCTCTGACGGTGGCAAAGCACAATGCAGAGCATAATCGGGCGGAAGTACAATTCTTTAGAAAGGATATTTTGTCCGATGAAATCGGTTGTTTTGACATCATTGTGAGCAATCCGCCCTATATCTGCGAGCAAGAGAAAGAGACCATGGAGCGCAATGTGTTGGACTATGAACCAGCCTCGGCACTCTTTGTTCCGGACAATGATCCGCTGCTCTTCTATCGCCGTATTGCATCGTTGCGCAAGGCACCGCTTCTATTCTTTGAGATAAACGAAGCCTATAGCCGGGAGACGATGGCATTGCTCCGTATCCTTGGCTATACGGATATTCACCTAATCAATGACATCTATGGCAAACCGCGTATCGTTTCTGGGAAAATACAATAAACCATCGTATTCGACGGAAGAATTGCGTCTGAAAGCCGAGGCGTATTGTGCCCGTTCGGAGCATTGCGCCGATGAGGTACAGAAGAAAATCACCGATTGGGGCGGAGATACTGCCACGGTTGAAGCGATTATAGGCGTGCTCTATGAGAACAACTACCTGAACGATGAACGCTATTGCCGTGCTTATGTACACGACAAATTGCTCTACCAGCATTGGGGCAAAGTAAAAATTCGCACTATGCTCTATATGCACAATCTGCCTAAAGAATGTATATCAGCGGCTATAGAAAACATCGATGAAACCGAGTATAATCGTATATTGCGTGAGGTGCTGAAACAGAAAAAAAACGCATCTCGCGAACAGCAGATACGTTTTCTTCTTCAGCGTGGTTTTGAATACAGAGATATTCTTGGCGTCTTGGACGAATAATCCCTATCGTTTTGCGGCTTTCTTGAGAGCAATGGCGTATGCTTGGCGATAATACTTAAAGAAGAAACGCCATTCCGCCTTGTGGGCGATAGCCGCAGCGGCTTTGCGGGCTTCCGCTACTTGCTCGGGCGGGAGTTGCAGGAAATGAATCAGGCTGTCTGCAATCTGCTCCACTACCTCATAGTAGTTGCTATCCGTGCGGTTGATTACCTCCACTCCCTGTTCCAGACCATTGTGCGTTGTGTGTTGTGTATTGCGCATGATGATTTGCTTTGCCCATACCCCGAAACCTGCGAGGGTGGTGGTAATAGTAGGTACATGGAATGCTACGCTCTCCAACGGAGTGTATCCCCACGGTTCGTAGTAGGAGGGGAAGACGGTAGCATCCATACCGATAAGCAGGTCGTAGTAGGTGAGGCTTTTGCCGCCTTCAGCATTGGCTTGCCCCCCGAACATAGGGTCGTGTCCATCCAGATAGTAAGGCACAAAGACTACGCTCACTTTGCCGATACGGGCAACCGGTCGGTCGAGGTAGGGTATCATCACAAAGGCAATAACTTCGCGTCCTGCAGGCACTACCTGGTACATTTTCTCTCCTAGACGCTGCATGGCACGCAGGAATACGTCTATCCCTTTGTTTTTCCACTCCTGCCGCCCTGCGATACAGAGCATCAGTGCATTCTCGGGTACAATACCTCCGAGTCGCTCCGAGGCTGCGTGCAGCAACGCTTGGCGTGCGGCTGTACGTTTCTTGTCAAACATCTTGCCCGTTGGTACGAAACCGGGTTCGAAGCCGTTAGGAGTAACGATATCTACGGGTTTGTCCAGCAATTGCGCACACTCGCGTGCAGTCAGGTCGCTCACGGTGGTGAAACAATCCGCCCATTTGGCAGCCATCTTTTCTACCGAGTGTTTGCTGACCATATTCAGTTCCTCTGCCATTTGGTCGCCGTTGTATCCCTCGAAATAGTCATATAGAGGTTTGCCGTTGCCTGCGATGGAGCGTCCGATACCAGTGGCGTGGGTGGTAAACAAGGTGCCGATAGCGGGGCGGTGGTAACGGATATAGAAGATAGCGAATGCAGTCTGCCATTCGTTGGCATGCATTACCACATTCGGCTTTTGTTCTTTGTTCTTTGTTCTTTGTTCTATAATCGTATCATACAGCGATGCCATCACCATACCGGCGGCAAAACCGAAAAGGCATGATTCGTCGTAGTCGCCATAAGCGGCATGGCTCTGCACGCCGAAGTTCTGCCATGCCCAGCCGTAAATTTCGTTTTTCTTTGCCCAGAGAGCATCAGCACGCAGGAGAATGGCAAGCGGTTGTCCGGGTACGTTCCACCGTCCGATACGGACGGGAATATCCGTTTCTGCCCTGTCGGAAGCCCAACGTGTGAGCCACGCAGGCATGGAAGTTTTGTTTCTTTGATAGGTGGCATCCTCGAAATAGAGGTCGCTATGCGAACCAAAATCAGGTCCGAAGAAAACGACTTGGTCCGGGTGTTCTTTCTGCATGGAGGCTGCACGTGTAGATAGGACGGCATAGATACCGCCCACACGGTTGCATACCTCCCAACTTGTTTCAAAAATATAGTCGGGTTGTATCATCTTGGTGTCGAGTCTATCGTGATTTTGCGAATACCGCTGAGGGTATTCAAAGTGGTAGGAATAGTGGTGAATTGGTTGTTTTCAGAGCCGACAAGAGGCATGTAACGCACACTGTCCTGCACAGCCCAATAAATACGGTTGTCCACAATGTCTACGCATAATGCTTGTGCAGGCTGCGGCTCAATGCAAACATTGTTGGTGCCATTGATGTTGGCTACATAGAGTCCTCCTGCCCGATAATATAGTTTACGGTTGGCAATACGGAATCCCTCGATATTAGGGAAAGTAGTGCGGAGGGCTTGGATGGTGAATGTGCTATCGTTGAATACCTGCATAGTGTCTTGCGCAGCGTCCAACAGGGCTTTGCCTTCGGCATAACTCATCAGTTCCGGGTTCTCTGCGCGTGTACCGAAGATACGCTGGCGATAGTCTTGTCCGCCACGCAGCAGTACCGCTGTGGCAGGGGTATTGCAAATAACGTACTCGTGTTCCACCACAGTTGTATCCCCGTTGAGCACCACCTTCAGGCGAACCACTTCTTTGTTGCTGCTTGTTTGCTCAAAATACACTCTATAGGTACTCTCTGTATTGGTCTCACTTAATTGTGTGTAGAGGCGGTTGCTCCCTATGGTCCATTCGTATGAAAGTGCGTATTTATAGGGGTTGTACACCAATGCCGTAAAGGTGACATCCCGGTATATAGCAATGGTATCTCCTGCTGAACAAGTGAAATTCGGTATGGTGTCGTACACGGTGATGTCGCGTGTACGGGTAAGCGAAGACTTGTCGTCCACTTTGAGGATAACGGTGTATGTACCCGGTTGACGGTAGGTGTGTACAGGCGATTTGGAGGTGGATGTACTGCCGTCGCCAAACGACCACGCCCATTTCTCGCCGTCAGATGCCTGATTGCTGAATGATACCGATTGTCCTGCCCGCGGTGCGTCAGGCGAGTAGGTAAAATCGACGGTTGTCTTATTGCACGCCATCAGCGCACAACCAATCAATAATAGTATGTAGTTGCGTTTCATAATCTAAATCGGCATTGAGCCAATGTATAGTAGTATCTCGGTTGAACCACGTCATCTGCCTTTTGGCATAGTGTCGCGAATTCTGCTGTATCATATCAATGGCTTTCGGGAGTGTGTATTGTCCGTCGAAATAGGCGAATAATTCCCGATAGCCGACCGTTTGTAGGCTGTTTTTGTATCGGAGCGGATAGACGCTCCGTGCTTCCTCTAACAAACCCTGTGCCAACATTTGCTCCACACGTTGATTGATACGTGCATATAGTTCTTCGCGTGGGCGGGTGAGCCCCACTTTGAGGATACGGAACGGGCGTTGTGTGTGTGTACGCAAACGGAATGCGGAAAAAGGTTTTCCTGTGGCACGGCATATCTCTACACAATGGAGCAGCCGTTGCGGGTTCTTCTTGTCCACCTCCGCCCAATAGGCGGGGTCGAGTTGTTGTACTTCTGCCTGGAGCCACGGCAACCCCTTGGTGCTGAATTCGTTTCTGACCTGCTCCCGCAAACAAGCGGGGACAGAGGGAATATCGTCAAACCCGTTGCAAACGGCGTCGATATACATCATAGACCCCCCGGAAAGGATGACCACGTGGTGCTGCCGGAAAAGGGTATCTAACAATGCGAGTGCATCGCGTTCATATTGCCCTGCGTTGTAGTCTTCTGCGACCGATTTGGTGCCTACGAAGTAGTGTTTTACGCGTGCTTGTTCTTCAGCAGTAGGGGCTGCAGTACCAATAGGGATTTCACGGAATATCTGCCGCGAGTCGGCACTGACAATAGGGCAACCGAAATGCTCGGCAAGTCGGAGACTCAGTTCGGTCTTTCCTACGCCGGTAGGTCCTGTTAGGACAAGCAGAATAGACTGATTGTCAGAACATTGAGCCATCCTCAAAACTCAGGTCTTGGAAACCCTCCTGGTCGATATCTCCCTCATCATACTGGCTGTCGCCGTAAAAAACGTCGTCATCCAGCAGCGTGTCGGCACTTTGTGCCTCTTTAGTGAGGGTTTGCAGTGGGTCTTCGCTCTTGAGTTGTTTAGGTGGACGCCCAGTACTTTCCACGCATTTGACGCCCTCCATTGTGCCGGGTTTGATACTCTTCAGATTGCCGAAGAAGTAGCGTTCGAACATAGGGTCGAATACATAGATGAGACGCTGCCCCTGTTCGGTAAGCAGATCGCTCAAGTGTGTGCTATCCATTACCATATTATCATATTCGAAGTTGGAGTCCATCGGCACGAGTGTAACTTCCTGTTCTTTCTCCCATTCATCGTTGCACATAAAGAAAGAAGTCATCTGGTCGTTGGTATAGTGGACACTCTCAAGGATGGCCTTGTGCAGATCCAAGAACGTGGCTTCGCTGTCAGCCTCGAAT
>USNU01000005.1 GCA_900556095.1 uncultured Bacteroidales bacterium
ACATGCCGAGCACGCCGCCGAAGCCGCCGCCGAAAATGTCGCCGAACTGCGAGAAGATATCCTCCATCGACATACCTTGTCCGCCTCCGAAACCGCCGGCACCACCCATTCCGGAAAATCCGAACTGGTCATAACGCTGACGTTTCTGCGGGTCGGACAGCACTTCGTATGCCTCCGCAGCCTCTTTGAATTTCTCTTCAGCCTCTTTGTCCCCCGGATTCTTATCGGGGTGGTATTGTATCGCCTTTTTGCGATACGCCTTTTTTATTTCTTCTGCCGACGCGGTCTTATCCACGCCGAGCACTTCATAATAATCTCTTTTCTCTGCCATAATCCAATTAACAATTAACATACATCGCAATCGACACTATTTTTCTCTCCCACTGCAATATGCCATTCTTAATTCATAATTTATTCTCCCACTACCACTTTGGCAAAGCGAATCACCTTATCGCCCAGTTTGTATCCTTTTTGCGTACAATCCACCACTTTGCCTTTTTTGTCTTCGCCTGCCGCAAAGGTCGTAATGGCCTCATGCTCATCGGTGTTGAAATCGGCGTTGTGTGTCTCGATAGCATGGACGTCATGCTTGCCGAGGAAATTGATAAACTTCTGATATATCAGGTCCACACCCTCGCGCAGGCTCTTCACATCTTCAGTTTTCTGCATAGCCGAGTTGGCACGCTCAAAGTCGTCTATCAGCGAAAGCATTTCGGTGAAAATCTTCTCGCCGGCAGTCTCCATCAGGTCTAATTTCTCTTTGTTGGTGCGACGGCGGTAGTTGTCAAACTCTGCCATCAGACGCAAGTTCTTGTCTTCCAACTCCACGATACGCGCCTTCAGGGCAGCCACATCTTCCTGCGGTGCCTGTTCGGTTTGTTCGTTTTCTGCCTGTGCCTGTGTTTCCTCTTTTTCCACCTCGGGTTGCTCTGTCTGAGGTTGTTCCATCTTATTTTCTTCCATATCCGGTTGCTCGTGTTTATGTTTCTTACTCATAGTTCTCCTTATTTATATATGGGCAATATCGCCGCTTTACTACACGCAATAGGTATGCCAAACGGCGTTCTGTCTGCCAAATTGTCATAGAATAGTCATCACATCGCGCAGATGTGGCACAATATAGGTGGCGTCTTTGCGTTGTTCATCGGTCGCAGCACCTGCCAATACCCATATCGAATCTATCCCCGCCGCCTTTGCTCCGGCAATGTCGCTGGTGTAACTATCGCCTATCATTACCACTTCATCCTTCTGTAAATCAGGCATTTCCGTGCGGTTCATCGCCATCGCTTTTTCAAAAATCTGCGGATTGGGCTTTTGGATATTCACCTCCTCGCTCAGCACAATATGTTTGAAGTATGGCAGCAGTCCCGTGTGTTCCATTTTGTGATACTGACATTCCACAAACCCGTTGCTCACCACCGTCAGCGGATATTTGTTTGCCAGATAGCGCACCACTTCCTCGGCGTCGGTCATCAGCCGGCAATAGGTGTTGGTCAGATAGACATATTCGTCTGCCATCTTCTTCGCCATCTCGCGTAAACGCTGCGGTGCCATGTCGGTCGTGATACCTATCTGTTGGCAGAGCGGAAACAGAAAATGGTCGAGATACAGATAGTCTTTGGTAATCTCGTTTTTGCCATAGCGCACCCACAACTCGGTGTTGTGCGTGTTGTATTTTTCAAACCACTCTTCGGGGGTCTCAAACCACTCCGCCAGATGATATTTGTTGTATAATTCCCGCTGCGACTTCCGCGCAACCTGTCCCCAATCGCCTATGGTGTCGTCCCAATCTATAAAAACAGCGCGATACATAAGTTCTATTTGAAATTTTCATCAGAACAATGTCTGTTGGTTATCCCGTTGGTATGGTGTTTTATGCAAATGCTTGTATGCCAATTCGGTAACTTCTCGTCCTCGTGGCGTGCGTTTGATAAATCCCTCTTTTATCAGATACGGCTCATACACATCTTCTATCGTCCCTGCGTCCTCGCCCATGGCAGTGGCAATCGTATTAAGTCCCACAGGTCCGCCTTGGAACTTGTCAATAATCGTGCAGAGCAATTTATTATCTATCTGGTCGAGTCCGAAAGTATCGATGTTCAGTGCCTCCAACGCATATTGCGCAATATCCAAATCGATGGCACCATTGCCTTTCACTTGCGCAAAGTCGCGCACACGCCTCAGCAGTGCATTGGCGATACGGGGCGTACCACGGCTGCGGCGGGCTATCTCGCCGGCTGCCAGACTGTCGATATGTACGCCGAGCAGTCCCGCACTACGTGCCACAATGCCTGACAAGATGTCGGCATCGTAATACTCAAGGTGGCAGTTGATACCGAAACGCGCACGCAACGGCGAGGTCAGCAAGCCCGACCGTGTCGTGGCACCGATGAGCGTAAAGCGGTTCAAATCAATCTGTATCGTGCGTGCCGAAGGACCCTTGTCTATCATAATATCAATACGATAGTCCTCCATTGCCGAGTATAGATATTCTTCCACCACCGGTGACAAACGGTGTATCTCGTCTATAAAAAGCACATCGTTGGGTTCTAAACTGGTCAGCAATCCCGCCAAGTCGCCGGGCTTGTCCAGCACAGGTCCGGAGGTAACCTTAAAGCCCACGCCCAACTCGTTGGCAATGATATTGCTCAGCGTGGTCTTGCCTAATCCCGGAGGACCGAAAAGCAGCACGTGGTCCAAACTCTCGCCACGCATTTTCGCCGCTTCCACAAAGATACGCAAGTTGCTCACCACCTTGCTTTGTCCCGCGAAATCGGCAAAGCGCAACGGACGCAAGGCATTGTCCTGCTCTTTTTCCGTCATCTGTTGTCGTATATCAAATTCGCTCACTTGTTCTGCAATTAAAATGTTCTGTCATCGTTTCCGCCGCGAGGTTATTACTGCCCTATTGTCTTGTCGTGGAATAGTTTTTCCAAGTCGTCTATCTCGCTAATTGGCATATCGGCTTTTATCTGTCCGTGGTCGAGTATCACCACGCGGTCGCACATCTCCCGCACTTCCTGCATGATATGTGTCGAGAGTATCACCGTGCGGTCTTTTCCCAATTCGCGTATCAGGCTGCGTATCTCGGTCAACTGGTTGGGGTCCAAACCCGTCGTCGGCTCATCCAATATCAGCAGGTCCGGGTCGCCCAATAGGGCTTGTGCCAAGCCCACACGTTGTTTGTATCCTTTGCTCAACTGCCCTATTTTCTTATGCCGCTCCGGTGTCAGTCCCACGCGCTCAATCAGCACCTCCACCCGTTCTTTGCTTTTCGTCTTTTGTTCTTTGTCCAACTGAGCCATAAACCGCAGATACTCTGCCACATACATCTCCTCGTATAGCGGATTCTGTTCCGGCAGATACCCAATCTCTTTCGGCACTTCGATGACGCATTGTTCTTTATTCTTTGTTCTTTGTTCTTTGTTCTCTTCCCATAGCCCCACAAGTAT
This sequence comes from uncultured Bacteroidales bacterium, assembly GCA_900556095.1. Classification (GTDB taxonomy): domain Bacteria; phylum Bacteroidota; class Bacteroidia; order Bacteroidales; family Paludibacteraceae; genus Colicola. Next base: position 3,453 of record USNU01000005.1, read on the forward strand.
CTTCATCAGTGTGGACTTGCCCGCGCCGTTGGGACCGAGCAATCCGACCACCTCGCCATCGTTGATTGACAGCGATATATCCCGCAACACTTGTTGCTTGCCGATGGTCTTGTTCAGATGTTCTATACGTACCGACATGTTCTATTCTTTCCGAAAAGTAATCGTTTGCGTGTCGCTATCCATCGCATCGATGATGGCTATCGACTCAAGGTGATACCCCTCTTCGCGCAGGATACGCCCGCCTTGTTGTTGTCCTTTCTCTATCGCAACGCCTAATCCGACCACCTCTGCGCCGGCTTGTCCCACGATGTCTATCAGGGCTTTCATCGCCTGTCCGTCTGCCAGAAAATCGTCCACAATCAGTACTTTCTCCCCCGCTTGCAGATAGGGGCGCGACACAAATACGTGGTTATGGCGTTTGTGCGTAAAAGAATAGGCTTGCGACACATATTTATCGTCGGTGCTGTTCGCCGTCTCGCCTTTCTTGGCAAAAACCACAGGCACGTCATATAGGTCGGCAAGCATAGTCGCGATAGCAATTCCGCTGGCTTCGATAGTCAGAATCTTCGTTACCTGCTTGCCGCGAAACCGGCGTTTCAGTTCGTGTGCTATCTGGCGCATGATATCGATGTCTATCTGGTGATTCAGAAAGTTGTCCACCTTCAGCACGTTACCGGTTTTCACTACGCCGTCCGCCAGTATTTTCTCTTCTAAGAAGTTATACATAGTCCATCAAAAGAAATGACACAAAGTCCATTAAACAGATTAGCCTGCAAAGTTACAAAAAAAAAACGACATAGACAAGAGGTGGAATAACGATGGGATTAAAAACGGTGCGTCATTTGTGTAGGTGCAAAAAGTGAGCAGATGAGCGGCTGAGCAGATAACTTGCCAAATAAATATGCACTCGCCCGCGCCTGTGTATGTATAGAGTTTGGAAAAGTATCTGCTCAACTGCTCATCCGCTCGGGGACAAGTGGCAGACGGAAGCCTATCCACAGGGTAAGGTCAGGGAAAGAACAGGGAGAATAAGCAATTTTTATACTACGCTTTCTGCCCGATTTCTCATTTTGCATCTACTGCTCTTGTTTTTTTTGTTAAAAACTATAAAGAACAAAACAGGGGCAATCGTTATAGGATGCTTATAGGATGCTTGTAGGATGCGCAGGTTCCGGTGTGTTACTGAATGTTAAAAATCTATTTGGTGAATTTTACTACTTGGCATCCGACTAATTGGTCGTACCGCCCGCCAAACGGATGGTAGTACACATAGATGGTGTACTCGTTTTCGGTCTGCCAGTGCGACCCCTCAGTGCGTTGGAGTGTGGCAGCCCTGCCTCCTTTGGGTACAAACCAATATTGGTAGTCGTAACCGCCTTGCTTGACCAACTGCGTCAAGTAGTAGCAACGGTGTTCGTTGTCGTATTGCATACGGTTGTCTGCTCCGAAATGATTTAGAAACATATCTCCGCCCACATACACCGCTCCGTCGAACCACGGATTGGGCGCGGGGAGTGTCCAGTGTGCCCACAGATATTCCGCCTCGGTGTCGCTGTCGGTAGTGCGCTCGGCGTTTAACAGATACTGCCCGTCGGCATCGTATTCGTGCATATACGGCGTACCGCATTTGTCGGTTACCAGATCGCCCGAATACTCTGCTCCTGTGCCGCGCAGAGCATCGGCAAAAAGGAAAGCGTGGTAGTCGCGGTTGTCAAACTCTATTTGGTCTATGCCGGTACCGGAAAAATAGACGGAATAGGCATCGAAGTGGCGGTACTCATTGCCGCCCTCGAAAATCAAAGCCTGTTGGTTTTGATAGCGCAATCGGTTGGGCTCCACATAAGTCGGATAGGACGGAACGGCTTGGTTGTCTATGCGTCCGTTTTGTCGTACTACTAATTTGATTTCATTCGGGTCGCGCAGTTGGAGACCTGATGTGTTTATGTCTATGTCCGCTTGCTGGTATCGCCCGTTCAGTTCGATGGAAGTGTTGGACCGGATGTTGGCAGTCATTTCCACGCGCGGTTCCACCACTGGAAAGCATACATAAGCCGCCACTTTGTCCGGATTGCCGTCTTCGTATATTTTTAGTGCATAGTTGCCGCTTGCCAGAACTTGCATTTCTTCGTTGGGAAAGAGAAATCGATAATGGGTGTAGTCGCGCTGTGTGTTGAGCGAATGTTCGTAGTCGGTAATGTCCTGTGTGGTGAATCCGCTCACATACTCGCTGCTGCTCAGGTTGCTTTCTGTCCAATCGGCGTTGAGGTGGAGCAGGGTGCAGGTGTAGAAATGCACATTGTGGCTCATCTCATCGAAAGATATCTCCAAGGTGTTTTGCGGGTCAGTACCGTCAATTACGCCGTCTTGCAGCACAAGAAAGGGGCGCTGTACGGGGGTATGCTCTGCATATTGCACCCGCAGAGTGCGGATGTCGTTATTGAGTATCTTGGTGCGGTATTGCGCCTGTATGGGCAGTATGCCGCATAAGCCGCACAACAATATGTATATTGTCTTGCGCATAAGTGTTTCTTTTTTAGTGGCAAAAGTACAAAAATAATTCCAATCGTGCAAAAAAAACGATTGTCTCTTGCGTATTTCGGAAAAAAGCAGTAATTTTGCACCCGCTTTTGTTGAGGCAAGCAATTAAATTGTTGCCGAACAAAAGCAAGTAAGGTTTCCAAAAATCTTTGATTTTTGGAAAGAGCGGAGGCACAAGTCGCCTCAACGACCACGGAGTGGTCGGTCTTTGCGACCTTGTTGCCGAACGCGATTGCCACTGTGGCTCAGTTGGTAGAGCAACGCATTCGTAATGCGTGGGTCGGCGGTTCGAGTCCGCCCAGTGGCTCCAAAGAGTGATTTCAGAGAGGAAGTCGCTCTTTTTTTTATTAGGAAACCATAGAGTCTCTAAAACCTATTCTATTCGTGGTGGTAGGGCTCGCCGCGCAGGATAGTCATGGCGCGGTAGATTTGCTCCACGAATAGGAGACGGATCATCTGGTGGCTGAAAGTCATTTGGCTGAGGGATATTTTGCCGTTGGCACGGGCATAGACGGCAGGAGAGAAACCATATGGCCCACCAACCACCAATACTACATCGCGCCCCATAGACATCTTCTTTTGCAGGTATTGTGCAAACTCTATGGAGCGGAACTCTGTGCCGTGTTCGTCGAGCAGAATAAGGTCGGTGGCAGGAGCGATGGTTTTGAGTATCAGTTCGCCTTCTGCTTGTTTCTGCTGCTCTTGGGTGAGCGATTTGGCGTTTTTGAGTTCAGGGATAACCACCATATCAAATGATATATAGTGTGTAAGACGTTGGCGGTATTCGTCGATAAGGGCTTGCAAACGCGGGTCGGTAGTTTTTCCTACCACAAGGAGGGTGATCTTCATTTTTTTTGCTATTGTTGGTGCAAAAGTACTGCTTTTTAGGAAAAAGTACAAGTTTTTGCAGGAAAAATGCGCGTAAAGTTTGCGTATATCAGAAAATAGCAGTACCTTTGCAACCGCTTTTGTCCGAAAGACGTACTGCAATGTGCGGAGAAGGGACAATAAGCAATGCCCAGATGGCGGAATCGGTAGACGCGCTGGTCTCAAACACCAGTGGTGCAAACCGTGCCGGTTCGACCCCGGCTCTGGGTACTATTAAAAATAACGATTAAAAGGTCAGGCGGGAGACTTAAACATCCGCTACAAAGAACTTAGCCAAGCAACTTTTCGTTGCGGAGTAGGGTTCGACGGAAAAAGGAGGTGTATGCAATGATTATTGTACCAGTAAAAGAAGGTGAGAACATTGAGCGTGCGATTAAGAAATTCAAACGCAAATTCGACAAGACAGGTGTGGTGAAAGAACTCCGTCGCCGTCAGCAATTTGACAAGCCTTCAGAGGTAAAACGTGTCAAGATGGCACACGCTAAGTATGTGCAACAGTTGCATGCTCATGACGATATGTAATCAGTCATTCTTCCTCTAAAAGGGACAGAGGTTGTTTAACACCATGTGTTAGACAATCTCTTTTTGTATAAAAATGAATCTAAAGAAACAAAATAGATATTAGATATGAAACGATTTCTTTTGAGTGCCGCTCTTGGCGTAATGGCGTTGGGTGTTTCGGCACAAACCGATACAACTGCCGTAAAAGCGGATACGACGGAGGGGTTCCGTTTTACAACGATTGATAGTGTAGGCATCACGCCTGTTAAAGACCAACATCGTAGCAGTACTTGTTGGGCATTCTCTACCGTTGGTTTTCTCGAGAGCGAGTTGCTCCGTATGGGAAAAGGCGAGTATGACCTGAGCGAGATGTTCGTAGTGAGTCATACGATGTTGGATCGTGCAGAATATGTGGTACGTATGTATGGCAGCGCGGAGTTTGCCGCCGGCGGTTCGGCATACGATGTTATCTATTGTCTGAAGAACTATGGTATGGTACCACAGTCGGCTATGCCCGGTATCCGCTATGGAAGCAGTCCTGCAGATACACTGCCCGTGCATGCGGAATTGGATGCTGTGGCAGGTGGGTATATACATGCGTTGACTGCCGGCAAACTGAAGAAACTGACGCCCGTGTGGAAACAGGGTTTGCAGGCAATCTATGATACCTATCTTGGTGCTTGCCCCGAGGTATTTACCTACAACGGCAAGGAATATACGCCGCAGTCGTTTGTGAAGTCGCTCGGACTGAATGCGGACGACTATGTGAGCATTACTTCGTACACCCACCATCCGTTCTATAGTACATTTGCACTTGAGGTGCCCGATAACTGGCGTATGGACCAGATGTATAATGTGCCTGTCGAGGATCTGATGCGTATCATTGATAATGCCCTTGCCAAAGGTTATACAATGGCGTGGGGGGCAGATGTGAGTGAAGTGGGCTTTACCCGCAAGGGTATCGGTGTGATGCCCGATGCCGACAAGGGTGCAGACTTGACAGGCAGCGATGCGGCACACTGGCTCGGACTGACCGAAAAGGACAAAAAAGACGAACTGACCAAGAAACCCTTGCCCGAGATGGAAATTACGCAAGAGATGCGCCAACAGGCATACGACAATTGGGAGACAACTGATGATCACGGAATGCAAATCTTCGGTACAGCGCACGATCAGAACGGCAAACGTTACTATATGGTAAAGAACTCGTGGGGAACGCAAAAGAGTGATTATAAGGGGATTTGGTACATCTCAGAGGCGTTTATGAAATATAAAACCAATGATATTTTGGTACACAAAGACGCCATTCCGAAGGATATTCGCAAGAAACTTGGTATCTGATAGGGTTGGTATATCACCTCGTAGAGCGGGATTGGCTTTTGGGCAATCCCGCTTTTTGTTTATATTACTTCTTAATTTGAATGTAGTTTGCATATTTGCAAGAAAAGCAGTAACTTTGCAGTCCGAAATAAATTAGCTGGTATAGGCAAATAACAAGATATGAGTGCATTATTAGAAATACGAAATTTGCATGCCAACATTGCAGGAAAAGAGATTCTGAAAGGAGTGAATCTGTCTATCAATGCAGGCGAAGTGCATGCTATTATGGGACCCAATGGCGCGGGTAAATCTACTTTGAGTGCTGTGTTGACGGGTAATCCAGCCTACGAAATAACAGCAGGGGAGGCTTTGCTCAACGGCAAGAACCTGTTGGATATGTCGCCAAAGCAGCGTGCGCGTGAGGGGGTATTCCTCAGTTTTCAGTACCCTGTGGAGATTCCGGGGGTGAGTATGGTCAATTTTATGCGTACGGCAGTGAACGAAAAACGCAAATATGAGGGCAAACCGGCATTGAGTGCCAAAGAGTTTCTGACTCTGATGCGTGAAAAAAAACAACTGCTGGAGATGGCGGATAAACTCAACAACCGTTCTGTAAACGAGGGGTTTTCCGGAGGCGAAAAGAAAAAGAATGAGATTTTCCAAATGGCGATGTTAGAGCCATGTTTGTCTATTCTTGACGAGACGGATTCCGGTTTGGATATTGATGCGCTACGCATTGTGGCAGAGGGGGTAAATAAACTGAAAACCAAAGAGAATGCACAGATTGTGATTACCCACTATCAGCGTCTGTTAGACTATATCGTCCCCGATTTTGTACACGTCCTGGCAGACGGACGCATCGTGAAAACGGGTACGAAAGAGTTGGCTCTCGAATTGGAAGAAAAGGGCTATGAGTGGCTCGAGAACAATGGTTGAGTAGTTTAGGAGTTTATCGGATGGAAAAACAAACAATCATAGCAGCGGGAGAGAATATGGAGTTGGTGCTGTTGAACGCACCTTCGCAGGATTTGCATTTTATACAGGAGGCAGGTTCTCACTTGCGTCTGCATATTCTCAACCTGTATGCGGCTATTGGTCAGTTGACGCCCGGAGAGCCGGTTACAAACCGTATCTTAGTGGAGCAGCAGGGCGAGGGATGTATGACGGAGATTTACGGATTGGCGTGTCTGAAAGGGACGGAGCAAGTGATTACTGCCACGCACGTACATCATAACGTAGGCGGAGGCGAGAGTAAACAATTGATTAAGTTTGTCTTGGATGAGAATGCGAAAGGTGAGTTTTTCGGGGAACTGAAGATTGCTCCCAATGCGCAGAAGACTGAGGCGCACCAGACGAATCGCAACTTGTTGCTTAGTGATACGGCGGTGATGCGTACCCGTCCGCAGTTGGAGATCTATGCCGATGATGTCAAGGCTACTCATGGTGCGAGCACGGGGCAATTGGATGAGTCGGCATTGTTCTATATGCAACAACGCTGCTTAAGTGAGCAGACGGCACGCCGTTTACTGATAGGTGCGTTTATGAAAGATGTATTGGAAACTATATCCGACGACGCGCAGCGCGAGCAGTTAGTGCAGGCGATAGATGGCGTAGTCGAATAAACGAAACAGACTTTCTTTCGTTTTGGAGTCGCGGAAAACATTCAGTTTTTCTGCGGCTTTCTTTTTGAGGGTTTGCATCTGTACGTTGGCATACTCAACGCCCTGATAGCGCATAACAAACGCTTTGATTTCTTGTTCTGCTTTATTGGTGTTGAGAAGCGAATCATGGTTAGAGAGTGCTTCACACAAGATACGAATATGTGCACTCTCGTCCTGCGGGGCGCGTTGAAGTGAGATAATGAGTGGTAGGGTTACTTTACCGTCCCGAATGTCATTCATTGTCGGCTTACCAATTTCTTCGCTGTCGGAGAAATCGAAGATGTCGTCTTTTATCTGGAAACATATACCAAATAGGCGGCCGAACTCTTTGAGAGCGGTACGCTGGCGCATGGTACAACCGGCTGACTCTGCTCCCGCCTCCATACAGGCTTCGAATAGTTTGGCGGTTTTCTGTTCTATCACGCGGTAGTATTGCTCTTCGCTAATCCACATCGATTCGTTGGCGTGGAGTTGCAGCAACTCGCCTGATGCCAACGACCGTCCCAGTTGCGACACAATGTCTAAGATTCGTCCGTTGCGTATCTCGGCAATGAGTGCGATGGTTTTGGCGAGCATATAGTCGCCTCCGAGAATGGCTACTTTATTGCTCCAGTGCGCTTGAACCGACTCAGCACCGCGCCGCGTTGGCGAGGCGTCCACTACATCGCGAGGCGGTATGCAACAATTCCAGTGCTACAGCCGTGCATAGGGTCTTGTCGGTTATTTTGTTGCACATCTGCGCGGACAACAGCACCAATATCGGGCGCAGTTGTTTTCCGCGTTTGGCAGCCACATAACTCAGCACGTTGCCCAGCAGGGGATTATCGCTTTTGAGACTCTCGTCAAACAATCTCTCAAACTCTTGAAAGGAGTCTTCAATCGGTCTGCGTATTTCTAATAAAGTATCCATAATCAAAAAGGAATGCAAAGGTACACAAAATATCCGGATTGTACAATAACTATACAAAAAATGCGTGTTTATATGAGAAGTGTGGTTATGGATATTACGTTCTGTGTCCCTCGGCGCTTGACAAAATTATTTACTAAACAAAGAATGTTTGATATTCTGTCGGGAAGTCATTGTTTTGTATCCTGACCTTACTCTGAGAATAGCCGTATGCTATCAGCCAAGCAGCCATTTGTGTTTGCTACTTGGTTAGGTCGGTATATCGTCGCAGGTTTACCCGGTACGAAATGATTGCATCGGTTAGGTTGTTCTCGGCTTGGAGGAAAGTCGTTTGGGCTGTGAGCAGGTTGGTAATGGTGCCCATTCCGGCACGGTAATTCACACCCGAAAGGCGATAGTTCTCACGAGCAATATCCAAGGCATGGCGGTTTTCGCTTACCAGCGAGTATGCTTCTACTGTCTTATCGTACGCCTGTTGTGTGCGCAGACCAAGCAGTTCGTTGGTGTGCTGCTCTTCCAAACGTGCTTGCTCTACGGCGATATTGTCTTCTCGAATCTTATGACCTGTCTTCCACCAATCAGTCAGCGGCACCGAGACGGACATAAATATTGCCCCGTTGCCGGTCTTGTTGCCGAGTCCGTGGCGAAGGAAATTTGCTTGCATATTGCTGTAGCCGTAGTGCGCACCAACAGCCACTTGCGGCAGGGCATCAGCAATGTGCATACGGCGTTGCAGTTTTGCCGCACGCACTTGCAAGGAAAGGAGAGAAGATTCTAAGACCTCTCCGGCCCCATCCTTCAAAGGAGGGGGATTTAGAGCGGAGTCTGTATGGATGGGTTCAACTTGCAAACTCATATAGTCTGTCAGCCCCTCTTTCGAAGGTGGGGTGGGAGAGTCCTTTGAGATGGATAGCCACAACGCTCTTTTTGCCAATACAAGCCCGTTGTCCAATTGTATTTGTGTACGGTGTATTTCTGATTGGCGGAGTTCCACTTTTAGTAGGTCTGTCTGTAAGGCAAGTCCCGCATTTACAGCCACTTGCACGGTACGATGAATGGTATCCAATAGGGCAGTAACGGTTTGCAGAGTCTGCTGCTTCTCGGTCAGTCCGACCACTAACCAATAACTCTCCTCCACCTGCTCAAGCAGGTCGCGCTCGGTGATTTGTGTTTGCAGCCGTGCAGCCTCTACGCCCACTTTGGCTAATTGGTTGCCAGCCACAATCTTGCCGCCCATATAGACGGGTTGCAGTGCTGTAACACCCGCTTGATAGCCGTATTGGAAAAGCGAGATGGTGTTGTCCAATCCCAATGCCGCACCATAGTTGCCATAGAGCGTGGTGAGCAGGTCGCGCACAGAGGCGTTATTGATGTCGTCAATGCCCACTTCCACCATCGGGTGTAGACTATGATACCCGATAGCCGTGGCTTTTACCTGTGGGAAGTAGTTGGTAAAGGCTTGGTTCTTCACTTGCTGCGCCTTCTTTATATTCAACTCCGCATGGCGCAACTCTTTATTGTTTTGGCGGGCAAGAGACAGGCAGGAATCTATAGTTAAGACTTGCGCCTTGATCGATAGTGTATGCATCGCCATCACGATGAGTAGCAATAGGCAATTGGGGGATATTCTTTTCATTGTTGTTCCAAGTTGAGTAGGTACTTTTTGGCTTCTAATCCGCCACCGTAGCCGGTAAGCGACTTGTCGCTGCCAATCACTCGATGACACGGGGCAAAGATGGAAACCGCATTGGCTCTGTTGGCATTGGCTACCGCCCGTACCGCCTTGGGCATACCGATTCGCACTGCCATCTCGCTATACGAAATTGTCTGACCGTAAGGTATGCGGAGCAGGTCATTCCATACCTTCTTTTGAAAGTCTGTCCCTACAAATAGTAACGGCACATCAAACACTTTGCGCTTTCCCGCGAAGTACTCGTCCAATTGATTGGCAGCCGTTTCGATAACCTCGCAAGTCCCCTCCTGCATATCGGCGTGCAGCAGGTGCATCAGCCGCCTGTCTACAAAACTGTGATGTTTCTCCACCTGCCAGTTGCAAAGGCACAGCCTCCCTTCATACGCTCCGAGCATCAGTTCCCCACAAGGTGAAATATAGCGTTGTACAATGATGTGGTTCATCTGCTTTATTTCTTGTTTTATGGCGCAAAAGTACGATTTTTTCCCGATATACACAAGTTAATACTTACAAAGGTGTAAGATTTAATATGATTACAAATAACTCAACACCTTAATTTATGTCCCATGCCATAAAGTAATACCTTCGTGCTAATAAGAGTAGGTGATTAATAGGTGATTAGTAGGTGATTAATAGGTGATTCAGCATAGGATAGACAACATCTGCCGAGGCGTTTATCTGGCAGTTTGCATCAACTTCTTGCCGGGGACGCGGATGCCAACGCCGCTTTTATGCAATTTGTATCCCGCCAACTTAATGGTTAATTAACAATAATTATATGGAGAATAATAAGGTAATGGTGGTTGCTGTAGTGGAAAAATTGGCGAAAATGCAAAGTATATATTGCAAATTCGGAATAATTATAGTAATTTTGCAGCGCAATTTGTATTGCATTGTGCACAATGACAGAGATATACCATTAAACAGCGTATCTTACACTATGTTAGAACCCTTTTTCCGAATACACGACTATCTGGTAGAGCATTCCGAAATGCCTATCCGACGCCTATTAATGGACGAAATCGATTGGAACGACCGCCTCATTGCCATCAAAGGCGGACGCGGTGTTGGAAAAACCGATTTTCTATTGGCACGCGCTAAGGAGATCGAGAGCAAAGAGAAACCTTTGTACCCTGATTTGGCTGCCAAAAAGCATAAGTCCTCGGTGCGGCACTTATGCTTGTACGTGAACTTGAATAATTTTTATTTCACGGAGCACTCTATCGTAGAGTTTGCGGGAATGTTTGTGAAAGCAGGCGGACATACGCTCTTGTTGGATCAGATGTTTAAATACCCGAACTGGTCGAAGGAACTGAAGAAGTGCTACGATAAATACAAAGATTTGCATATTGTGTTTTCCGCATCGCCCGTAATGCGACTTATAGAGGAAAACAAGGATATAGCCAACATCGTAAAGATGTACAACTTGCGCGGCTTCTCGTTCCGCGAGTATCTGAATTTGCAGACTGGGCTGACCTTTCGTC
>USNU01000006.1 GCA_900556095.1 uncultured Bacteroidales bacterium
TGGGTGAGAATGAGTTTCGGGGTATTCATCTTGGTCTGCGCATCGGCATAGCCGTGTGCGAAAGTGTAGCCCTGTTCCTCGCAGAGGTCGTAGAGGTTAGGGGTTTTCTTGTTGTGTTTGTTGACGGGCTTTTTGTTGACGGGCTTATGGAAGCCTGCCCCCCCGAAGAAATCAAAGTTCGTGTATGCCAATTGTGTGCCGATCTCGTAATATTGGTGCCGATCCGGCACTTTGGCATAGAAGGCTGCCGGTGTGGCATGGTCAATAGCGACGGTGGTCATAATACCAATACCATAGCCCTGCTGTTGTAGAATCTCTGCTATTGTACGGAGTGTGTCTTTTTGTGGCGAAAGTCCGAGTGTACCGTTGTTGGTTTTGGTTCCGGTAGCAAGACACGTACCCGCTGCCGCAGAGTCGGTAATGCCGTTGGAAGCGGAGAAAGTAGTCACTTGTCCGGAGTAGGGAAATTGTGTCAAAAGCAGTTGTTTACGTCCGATACGTCCCTCCAATTCGGCGAGATACATTTCGGAGGCAAGCACCTGGTTGGTCCCCATACCATCACCTATGAAATAGAAGATGTATTTGGCTTGAGCAAAACTCAAGACCGAAAAGAGAATAGCAACAAATAAGCATGTAGTACGTTTCATATAGTCAGGTTTTATTAGTTTGCGTGTTTGTGTGCTCCGGCTTCGCGTGTAGCCATGACCTCTTGCTGGTGTGCAATTTGCGCCTCGATGTCGGCACGACGAAGTGCTTCCGTTTCTTTGCGCGGAAGGGTTTTGGTATTTATCAAATCTTTGTAGATCAACAGAGTAGCCCACGCATCGGTGGAAGCATAACGCGCCTGCTCCGGGGTGAGGGTGGAATTTTCCCAATTGGTGAGTTGCTGTGCTTTGGATATTTTCTTACCGAAACAGATAGCAAACATCTTTTGCAAGCCGAGATCCATAATGCCGTATTTTCCTGCTATTGATTGGAGATCAATACAATTTTCGGGTTTAAAATCGCGCCTGCGGCGCAACCCGTTGATATCGTCTTTGAAAGCCAGTCCGACTTTTCGAATAGCAGGATTGGCGAATAGGTCTGCTAGTTCCTGCGGCATACCCACATGGGTAAGACGGAAAAGATAACAACGCTCCTCCGTGGCGACCTGAACGAGAGCGGTAGGGTAGTGGACTCCGCGCGTAAAACTCGGCCGTGCTTCAGTATCCACGCCTAATATATCCTGCCTGTTGAGATAGGCGACAGCCTCCGGCACTTTTTCAGGCGCATCCACGATTATCACCTCCCCCTCGAATTGGGCAAGCGGCATCCACTGAATCAGGTCTTTGGCAATATGATGCATATAACTGTTTGCTTTCATCAGTCTTCGTCGGATAGTAGCGACAGAGCGTGCAGCGCGCGCATAGCGTTGAGCAGTTTCTGACCCCAATGCTCACGGAACGCCACAAGGCACGCCAAGACGGCATCGTTCATTACTTCTTCCTGCCCTGTTTGGAAAGCGGCTGCCATATCTTTCAGTTCCTGGTAGATATCTGCCAAATTCTCAGATATATAGGCGGTAATGGGTTCGTCGCTATATTGTATGTCGTTGAGGAATACTTCGAGATAGGCATCATCGGTTCCAAGCAGGTTCTTGACGCCCGATTGTATATAGTTGTAGTCCTCCTCTTGTACGAAATGCTGCGGTTCACCATCGAGCAGTGATTCGGGTTCGTTCAGAAGGCGCGTCTTAAGATAGAGCAGAGGCAACAGGCAGAGAATCTTCGCAATAAACTCATGCCGGTTGGTCTCGGCAGTATGCTCCAGAAAGAGGCAGGTTTGCGCTGCTACTGTAACAAACTCGATGGTAGCGTCCTGATATACAAAATGTTTCGCTTCAGTCATGTGCGGGATTAAAATTCGTGCAAAGGTACGACAAAATTTGTGGATATGCAAATTTTTCTGTACCTTTGCGGTTTGAAAAAACAAATCTCAGAAACATATTGAAAATGAAAAAGTTTAGTTTTATTTTTGTCGCTTTAGCACTTTGTGGTGCCGGTTATGCGCAGCATGTTACTCCTCTGAACATTCATCTAATGGACTTCTCTTTGGACTCACTTCGTATTGTATATTCAGCCGATGCTCCGATGTATCGTGCAGAGTTGGAGCGCATTCAGAATGTGCAGGACGCCAACGAAAAGGCTATATCGCAGGCCCGCCGCGAACTAAAAGATGAGAAGGGGCATGCCAAGGATATTACCGCTTATCTGAAGGAACGCGAGTCGGTTATTACAAGTTTGCAAAAAGCCTATGAGACAGAACAGAAAGCCCTGTCGTCTATGCAGTCATCGATAGAAAAGACACAGAAAAAAGTGCAGAAGACCTCCCTATTGAACCACCAGACGCAAGATGCGCACATTACAGAGTTGCAGGGTGATAAGAAGGAGATGATACGTCTGCAGGACGAGTTGATGGACCGCCAAAAACGCTTGACCGCCATGCTTGATCGTCTGCATACCGATCAGACTGCCTTGGCCACTTTCAATATGGAGATACAGAATAAGGAAGTGGATCTGACTCAATTGGAGAATACGTTGAAAGTGCGCAAAAACTCCGTAAAAGCCGAATTGAAGAACGTAAAAGCCAGTATGAAATAATATGAAAGTAGTTAATTTATCAGAGAAAAACTCTCTGCTCAATCAATATCTGAAAGAGATTCGCGATGTAAAAATCCAGAAGGATAGTCTGCGTTTCCGGCGCAACATTGAGCGTATCGGTGAACTGATGGCGTTTGAGGTGAGCAAGGCACTCAATTACCAGAAAGAGGAAGTACAGACTCCTCTCGGCGTGGCAGATGTACAGACTATCAGCGATCAAATCGTATTAGGTACGATTCTGCGTGCCGGTTTGCCGTTGCATCAGGGTTTCTTGAATATGTTTGACGGTGCTGAGAATGCCTTTCTGAGCGCTTACCGCCGTATGGGGCGCAATGTAAAAGGACAACAGGAGATAGAGATTGTCGCGGAGTATCTGGCTGCACCGAGATTGGATGGTAAGACTCTAATACTAGTAGATCCGATGTTGGCAACGGGAATGTCAATGGAGGTGGCATATCGTGCCCTTTTGGCTCATGGCATCCCTACAAGTACGCATCTATGTTGCACGATAGGTACCACGCAGGCAGTGAAATACTTGAAAAAGATGCTGCCCGAAGACCATATCACGCTTTGGTGTGCTGCGATTGACCCGATACTCAACGAAAAGAAATACATCGTTCCCGGTTTGGGCGATGCGGGTGACTTGTGCTTCGGACAGAAACTATAAAACACTATCGGCTTTATTTGCCTGCCTTGTTGGTGGCGGTTGTGATTGCGGTGCTCTCGCTAATGGAGAACCCGCAGATTACTTTGCTTGAACAATATGGTGATAAGTTCTGGCATACGATGATGTATGTCGGCTTGGCGTTGGTGCTGACGGGCGGACTGATTGCAGACGACCGCCGCTCGTGGGGATATGCTGTTATATCATGGGTGGTGTCTATGGGGTACGGCGGTCTAATGGAGTTGCTGCAGGAATGGTGTACCATTTCCCGCAGGGGCGATTGGTACGACTGGTATGCCGATATGCTCGGTGCTTTTGCCGGAGTGGTATTGGCGTATATAGGTTATTGGATATGGAAGAAGAGCGTTTGTATCAAATAGCGGTTAGTATCCTGTTCCGTAATCGCCTGCGTAAGGCATTGCAATTATTGGAACACTACGGATCGGCTTATGCGGTGTGGCAGCATACCGACGAGGCTGATATGCCAGCGGTATTGCAGCGTGCAGAGCGTGAGTTGGAGTTTATTGACCACCATCAGATACAAATGTTGTGGTGCGAGGATGCTGCGTATCCGTTTCGGTTGCGTGAATGTCCAGACCGCCCGATAGTTCTCTATTTGAAAGGAAATATCCGTTTTGAGGATACCCGAGTGGTGTCGGTAGTGGGTACGCGTGTGGCCACCGACCGTGGTAAGGAACAGACACGACAGTTGGTGCTTGAACTGGCGAAGCAGATACCGAATGTTGTGATTGTCAGCGGATTGGCGTATGGCATTGATGTTGCTGCCCATCGCGCTGCAATCGAAGCCGGTGTGTCCACGGTGATTGTACCGGCTCATGGATTGGATCGGATCTATCCGTCGTTGCATCGCCCTGTGGCTGTGCAGGCATTAGAGAATGGCGGCATATTGACCGAATACCCGACAGGAACTAACCCCGATGCGTTCAACTTTGTGGCCCGCAACCGTATAATTGCGGGTCTGTCGGATGCTGTAGTGGTTGTGGAGTCGAAACAGAAAGGCGGTTCGCTGATTACCGCGCAGATGGCATGCGACTATAATCGTGAACTGTTTGCTTTTCCCGGTCGTCCTTCCGATGAAAATTCGATAGGCTGCAATCTATTGATACGCACCCAGAAAGCGCAACTCATTCAATCGGCGGATGACTTGATATATTCTATGCAATGGGAAACCCGCAGGACAAAGAAACAGCCTGTCCAAGCCGAGATTACCGACCTATTCGGTACGCTTTCTTCTACTCAACGCATCATAGTCGATAAACTGCATGAACAGGAAGACGGAATACATATCAATATGGTGGTATTGGAAACACACATCCCCTACCCGCAAGCATCTGCCGACTTGATGTTGCTGGAGATGCAAGGCTTTGTCAAATCTCTCCCGGGCGGTATTTACCGTGCCCTGAAATAACCATTCGAATTTGCCCGATTGATGCTATTGTTTATGGCAAAATGATTTGTTTTTGTGGGCGGCGGATATGGAACTAAATTTGCATAAACAAAAAAAAAGCAGTACTTTTGCCCGCGTTTTCGTTTTTTCGAGTGTGTCAGTTTCCGGACTGATACATCTTAATGATAGAAATATATGAGCAAGAATTTGGTAATTGTTGAGTCTCCTGCCAAGGCAAAGACTATAGAGAAGTTTTTAGGAGAGGACTACCACGTCCTGTCTTCACAAGGACATATCCGGGATATTGAGCCGTTGGGCAAAAATAGTATGGGCATTGATTTTGAGCATAATTATCGCCCGAACTATGTGGTAGATCCGAAAAAACAGCATTTGTTAGATACCCTCAAAACCGAAGTGAAGAAAGCCGATACGGTTTGGCTCGCAAGTGATGAGGACCGCGAGGGAGAGGCTATTGCATGGCACTTGAAAGAGGTGTTGAATCTGGATAAAAAAGATACCAAACGTATTGTTTTCCACGAGATAACCAAGACAGCGATTCAGCAGGCTATCTTGCACCCCCGAGATATAGATTATAATCTAGTGAACGCCCAACAGGCCCGCCGTGTACTTGACCGTATTGTCGGTTTTGAGTTGTCGCCCGTACTATGGAAAAAAGTTACTACCGGATTGAGTGCAGGGCGCGTACAGTCGGTTGCTGTGAGATTGGTAGTGGAACGCGAACGCGAAATTGAGAATTTCAAAACAACTTCTCAATACCGCGTTTTGGCTGATTTTACTAATGGAAAAGAGGGTGTACTTCTGCATACCGAACTCAATCACCGTTTTGCTACCAAGGAAGAGGCGTATGCATTCCTGGAGCAATGTGCTGCTGCGGATTTCCATATTTCTGACATTCAAAAGAAACCTGCCAAGCGTACGCCCGCCCCTCCATTTACTACATCTTCACTTCAGCAAGAGGCAGCTCGTAAACTAAAATTTCCGGTGTCCAAAACGATGCGTCTGGCGCAATCGCTCTATGAGGCGGGACATATTACTTATATGCGTACCGATTCAGTGAACCTAAGTACGTTAGCCCTATCTGCTGCGAAAGAGGAAATCCTCAGTGAATATGGAGAACAATACTCGCACACACGTCAGTATCACACTTCTAGCAAAGGGGCGCAGGAGGCACACGAGGCCATTCGCCCAACCTATATGAACAAGCGTACGGCGGGCAACGGGAGTGATGAGCAACGCCTCTAGGAGCTGATTTGGAAACGTACTATCGCTTGTCAGATGGCTGATGCCGAGATTGAGACCACCCGTATAGAAGTACAGATATCCGGTACCGATTATCTGTTTGTAGCCATAGGCAAAGTGGTAACGTTTGACGGTTTTATGCGTGCTTATATCCAATCAAATGACGACCCTGAAGAAGATACTCCGGTATTGCCTCAAGTGTCTTTTGGCGAGCTGTTGCAAAACACGGACACTACAGCCCAACAGACTTTCTCTCAACCGCCTTATCGCTATAACGAGGCTACATTGGTGAAGAAAATGGAGGAGTTGGGGATTGGCCGTCCATCTACTTATGCCACAATCATCGAGACTATCCAAACGCGCAAATATGTGGAGCGTGGTAATGTTACGGGGCAAAAACGTGACTATACCATCTTGACGCTTAAAAACGGTAAGATAACAGAAAAGCAGAAACAGGAAACGTATGGCGCAGACCAACAAAAACTATTGCCCACCGATCTTGGACGTATCACTACCGATTTCTTGGTAAGTCAGTTTCCCGACATCCTGAGTTACGATTTTACGGCACACGAAGAAGAAAATTTTGACCAGATAGCTGAAGGCACTGCCGACTGGATAAAGACTGTAGATACTTTCTATAAGGCCTTTCACCCGCAACTGCTACAAATACCGGCCGGCAAAGTGGCAGGACGTGATTTAGGAAAAGATCCAGAGACGGGTGAACCTGTAGTAGCCAAAATAAGCAAGTTGGGTCCCTGTATCCAAATTGGTGGTGGAGATGATACGCAAAAACCACGCTTTGCTTCGCTGAAGAAAGGGCAGTCTATTTTTTCTATCACTCTTCCCGAAGCATTGGATCTTTTCAAGAGTGCACTGCCTTATACTTTGGGTCAATTGGAGGGTGAAGATGTGGTTATAGGTGAGGGTAAATTTGGTCCATACCTGCGCTATAAAGGCGCTTTTACCAGTATTCCGAAGACAATTGACCCAATGCAGATTACCATTGAAGAAGCGCAATCATTGATAGAGAAGAAGGCACATCAACAAGATCGGATACACGTATATGGTGATATTCAGGTACTGAATGGGCGTTTTGGCGCATATATCAAGGCACCGGATGGCAACTATAAAATACCGCAAGGTACCAACGCCGAAGATTTGACCGAGGCGGATTGTCAGCAAATCATCAATACCACAGCCCCTTCGGGGCAAAAACGCGGTTTTAAGCGAAAAAGTGCAAAATAATTTGCGTAAACAAAAAAAATGCCGTACCTTTGCACCCGCTTTTGCGTAGAGGGTCATTATTGACTATTTGCAAGTGTGGTTAGATTGTAGGAGATTGTAAAGGCATTCGAGAAGTAGCGCAGTTGGTAGCGCACCACGTTCGGGACGTGGGGGTCGGGCGTTCGAGTCGCCTCTTCTCGACCAAGAGGAGAACCTGTTTGATTCATCAAACAGGTTTTTTGTTTGTGTTCTGTTTTTGTTTGGGGAATAAATTGGATAAAAATGTGTAGAATTTACTAAATACTTGTGTAATCGGTGTTTTTTATGTAACTTTGTAGCAAAATTATACTGACGGATTGTGCTCGGTTGATTAGCCTGCGCAATGAGTAACGTAAAAAAATCGAACAAACGTGAAAAATACTTTCCAATACGGCATTATTGCTTTCTTGTTGTTGGCGGTCTCCAGCGCCGCAATGGCGCGAAATACAGAGGTGAAACATCTGATGGGTGTATCGGCAGAGGTTGGCGAATGGTCATTGCTTCCGCAAGGGAGCAGTCTCAATTCTTCCCTGGGAGGTGCTGGTTCCGTTGGGTTTGTCTATGACTTGCAGGCAGGGCATTTCTTGTTTGATTTAGGCGTGGGCATTACGGGCGGACAAACCGTTTTCAACGTGCCCGATTGGTCGCACACTTTTGCAGATCAGACTGATAGTGAGGGAGATATGTTTGATTACGTGTGCTCGGTAGGCAACCGCAGGGATGCTTATTCTAATATGGCAGTTAAGGTGCCTTTGCTGCTTGGTGGACAATGGGGACGGTTCTATGTTTTGGCGGGAGTGAAATTTGGTTTTAATGCGCTTACTCAAGTAAATATGTCGGCGGATTTGTCCGCGTATGGACAGTATTTTCAGTACGTAAACGGTCAGAAAGTGTATATGTTCGACCGTTTCTTCGATGAACCGCCCTATACTGATGAGTTCTTTGCCAATCGTAAAATGACAGGTAGCGAAAAAACATCGTTTAATGTCAATTTGGATGCTTCTGTTGAGATTGGTGCACGATTGGGCTTTATGACCAACCATACGGGTTTTGATGTGCCGAAATCAAAGGTGCAATATCGTTTGGCTGTTTTCGCGGATTATGGTGTATTGGATATTCATAAGGCGCAGACTTCCAATGCTGTAGACGTGATTTCTCAAAATGTGGGCGGTAGTGAGGAAGCACTTCGAATGCATAATATCCTCTCTACTGAAAACGTGGCTTCTGCGGTCAATAATCTGTTGGTGGGCATTAAGTTTACGGTGTTGTTTGAGTTGCCGCAAACCAAGGGGTGCGTTATTTGTCGCGATGGTTATAACGGGTTCTTATCCAACAATAGAAAAGGCAGAAGATAAGTATAAAAACAATTGCTCCTCGCTAATCTGTTCTATCATTTCTCCGTGTGCTACGGATATATATCCCGTCTCTTCTGAAATAACAATTGCTGTCGCGTCTGTTTTTTCAGTAAGTCCCAAAGCGGCGCGATGGCGCAGGCCATAATGTTGTGGTATGTTCTGATTTTTCGATACGGGCAGAATACAGGCTGCACTAAATAATTTCCCATCCTTAATAATCAGGGCACCATCGTGTAACGGAGTGTTTTTAAAAAAGATGTTTTCTATCAGTCGTGCAGAAATACGTGCGTCCAATCGTTCTCCAGTATCGGCATATTCACCCAAATCTTGTTTTCCTGCAAATACAATTAAAGCGCCTGTTTTAGACTGTGACATATGGCGACAGGCTTGTGCAATCTGTTGTACGCGTTGGTCGGTGGCTTTCTGCTCGTCCCGCTGATGCCGAAAATGGAACGTGCTGAAACGTGCCCCCACGCGATAGAAGAAACTGCGAATTTCCTCTTGGAATATAACAATCAGGGCAATGGCCCCTACACTGATAATACGGTCAAATAGGGCTCCAGTCAAATCTAATTGAAAAACAAAACTGACTAAAAACCAAACTATTAAAAACGCCAGAATTCCCCAGAATAGATTGGCCGCTCCCGATCGACGCAAGAGGCGGAACGCCTCATATAGAATGATGGCAACGCATAGAATATCAATAATATCTTTGAAACCGAATTGAAAAGCCATATTTACCCGTTTTGTTGCAGTTGATTGTAAATGGTGATAGCCTCTATAGCGGCTTTAGTATCATGTACACGCAGTATCTTTGCCCCTCGCTCTAATGCCAACATATTTACTGCCGTTGTGGCATTAAGCGACTCCTCTTGCGTAATGCCTAACACTTTATATAGCATAGATTTGCGAGATACCCCCGCCAAGACAGGCCGTTGTAATATAGCCAATTCTTGGAGGCGTGATAAAAGTAGATAATTCTGCTCTGTGGTTTTGGAAAAACCGAATCCGGGATCCAAAATGACGTCTTTTATTCCTTCCTTAAATAGCGTGTCTAGTCGATTTTGGAAGAAAGCAATCATCTCGGACAGCAAATCATCATAGTGGGTGAGAGTCTGCATTGTAGCAGGTGTACCTCGCATGTGCATAAGAATGTAAGGGACTTGTAGTTTTGCTATAGTCTCGAACATTTTGGCATCCAATTGTCCGCCCGAAATATCATTGATGATGGCAACGCCGGTTTCCTCTACCGCCCGTTGTGCCACATCGGCACGAAACGTATCTACCGACATAATTGCATCAGGGAAAGTACGTTGAATGGCTGCGGATGCCATTTTTACGCGTCTCCACTCCTCTTCGGGAGATACTTCCGGTGCCCCAGGTCGTGTAGAATAGCCGCCTATGTCGAGTATGGCTGCCCCGTCTTTCAACGCCCGCTCTGCGGCACGAAGCACAGCGTCTTCGTCTGCTAAGCGGGTAGAAGGTACAAAACTATCAGGAGTGGCATTAAGTATTGCCATCACCACAGGTCTCTCTAAGGAGAATAATTTACCTTTGATATTTAGGAAATCGGTATTCATTACGACTACAAAGGTACGAAAAATCTTGGAAAATGCAGGTGTTTGCATAGTATGTAATGTATAAAAATCCGTGTTTTGCGTGGAAAATACATTTTTTTTCCACTTTTTCTTGCTTTTGTTGGTCAGTATAACTTTTTTTTTGTAACTTTGCAGGCTGAAAATTGTAAAAACAACTCATACCCAATATGATGAATCACGTATCTAAGTATCTGTTCTTGGTTTTGGTTGTAGTGTTGAGTGCTTGCAACTCGCGTGAACTGAACACCAAAGTATCCAACACTACGGGTTGGAATTACTACGATGTAGCGACCACTAACTTCGAGGCTAACGAAGGAGTGGGCAATGTTAATCCTATCGGTATGGTACCGATACAAGGTGGTACATTTACCATCGGTGAAAAAGACGAGTTTCTGACGGCTCCGCGTAATAATGCCAATCGCTCGCTGACGGTTAGTTCGTTCTATATGGATAAGTACGAAGTAACCAATCTTAACTGGAATGAATACTTGCATTGGTTGGAAGTAGTCTTTGGCGCATCCGCTCCGGAGTTGATTGATAAGGCGCGTCCTGATCATACGGTATGGCGTGAGGATTTGGCATACAA
Organism: uncultured Bacteroidales bacterium; assembly: GCA_900556095.1. Taxonomy (GTDB): domain Bacteria; phylum Bacteroidota; class Bacteroidia; order Bacteroidales; family Paludibacteraceae; genus Colicola. Next base: position 10,774 of record USNU01000006.1, read on the forward strand.
CGACCCGTATGAGGATAACTATTTTACGCATCCGGCTTTCTCTTTCTATCCTGTAGTGGGTGTGACGTGGGAGCAGGCTATGGCATATTGCCAATGGCGTACTGACCGTGTAAATGAAATGGCATTAGTGAAGGCTGGTGCAATTGTTGTACCGCCATTTGCTGATCTGCAAGCAACTGATGATGAAGCATACAAAGACGAGTGGGAAACTGCCACGGGCTATGAGATGGATTCGTATGAGGAAGTAAGTCCGGAAGATCCTGAAGAAACGATTACAATGTATCGCCCCTCCTATGAGTATATCCGTGACAAGTTCGTTTTTAATACTGAAAAATATCTGTTGGATGATACGTACAATCCCGATTATGGCAAAAAACCGATGTATGATTCCTATGGCGTAGAGCGTAAGGTGAACCGTGCGGACGGTATCTTTGTAACGGGCTATCGTCTGCCTACAGAGGCAGAGTGGGAGTTTGCGGCTTATGCACCTATCGCAGGCGAAGACGGCTTAACCATTGAGGGTAAAGTATATCCTTGGTCGGGCTATCATCCGCGCGATTTGAGCAAGAAGAACGCAGGTCAGATGCAAGCGAACTTCGTGCGCGGGCGAGGCGATATGATGGGTGTGAGTGGAGCTTTGAATGACCGTTATGTGATTACTGCCCCAGTTGACGCATTTGCGCCTAACGATTTTGGGCTCTACAATATGGCAGGTAATGTTAATGAGTGGGTACTTGATGTATATCGTGAGACTACTAATCAGGAGGTTTCTGAGTACAACTCATTCCGTGGTAATATCTATACAACTCCGGTATTAAGCGAAGAAGGAACCTATCAAATTGATTCGCTTGGGTGCATTAAAGTTACCTACCGTGGTGTAGATGACCGTCGTGATGTAAAAGATGGTGATTTTGCTTCATTGATAGATACTGACTATCCGTTGGATACGATAGGCGTTGCTAACTTGACTGAAGTAAAAACAGACCCGACTGATGTTCTTGCACCTAGAATTACCAAAAAAACTCGTGTGTACAAGGGTGGTTCGTGGGCTGATCGTATCTATTGGCTCAATCCTTCTACACGCCGCTATTTGGATCAGGACCAATGTTCTAGCAAAATTGGTTTCCGCTGTGCAATGTCTACTCTGGGCGACCAAATACCAGCTTCCGCTACACGTAAGTAAGAAATCTCTAATACTATAAACATATGAATATCCCAACAAATTTGCGCTACACGAGCGACCATGAGTGGATTCGTGTAGAGGGTAATGAGGCCTTTGTCGGTATTACCGACTACGCTCAATCGGAATTAGGTGAAATCGTTTTCGTGGACGTAAATACGGTAGGCGAAACGGTAGAAAAAGGTGAGACTTTCGGTTCGGTGGAGGCTGTAAAAACCGTTTCGGACTTGAATATCCCTGTTACTGGCGAGGTATTGGAGTTCAATGAGGAGCTTAACGATCAGCCCGAATTGGTGAACAACGATCCGTATGGCGAAGGATGGATGATTAAAATTGTAGTTAAGAATGCAGCAGAATTGGACGATCTGCTTGATGCTGCTGCGTATGAGGCACTGATTAAGTAAAAAGACTATCATAATATAGACATCGGTTATCCGTTTTTCGGGTAGCCGATGTGTGTTATATGAGCATTAGTCTTAATGGTATTATGCAGGTTTTATTCACTTTATGTCCTGTACTTCCATTTGTCAATTCTGCAGAAAGGATAGGCTTTTTTCTATGGTTGTAGATGCAGAATATTTACTTTTTATACATACATAACACTGAAAATGCATCCCTGTTTGCATATTCCGTGGAAAAGCAGTAACTTTGCAAACTTAAAATAATCTCAACAACAATGTTTTTGCAGATACTCAAATCGAAGATTCACCGTGTGCAGGTGACAGAAGCAAACTTGGAATACATCGGTAGCATAACTATTGATGAGGATTTGATGGACGCTGCGGCTATTGTGGCAGGTGAACGTGTACAGGTGGTGGACAACAATAACGGTGCACGCCTCGAAACGTATGTTATTCCCGGTAAACGCGGTAGTGGCTGCATCTGTATGAATGGGGCTGCGGCACACCTGATTCACATAGGCGATACGGTCATCATTATGGCGTATGCGATGATGACGCCCGAGGAGCAGAAAATGTTTCGTCCGAGCATTGTTTTTCCGGTAAACAACCATTTGGCATAATGGCTTTTTTCAATCTCATACATACAGATCCGCAATCGGCTGCCCGAGCAGGGGTGGTGCATACCGACCATGGTGATATACTCACACCTATTTTTATGCCTGTCGGTACGGTAGGTACCGTCAAGGGTGTGCATAAACGTGATTTGATAGATGATATTCATGCACAGATTATTCTTGGTAATACCTATCATCTCTATCTCCGTCCCGGTACGAACATCTTGCACCAGGCAGGCGGTTTGCACCGCTTCGAGGGTTGGACTAAACCGATACTCACCGACAGCGGCGGATATCAAGTGTTTTCACTAACGCAGATACGCAAGATGACTGAGGAGGGAGTGCGTTTCTCCAGTCATATCGACGGGCGCAAATTGTTATTCACGCCCGAGTCGGTAATGGATATAGAGCGGCAGATAGGTGCGGACATAATGATGGCGTTCGATGAGTGTTGCCCAGGAACGGCAGACCGTACGTATGCTACCGAATCGATGAACCGCACACACCGTTGGCTTGACCGCTGTATTGCTCGTTTCGACTCCACGGACGATGTGTATGACTACCATCAACACTTGTTCCCTATCGTGCAAGGGTGCATCTATCCGGACTTGCGTCAGGAGGCCGCCAAACGTTTGCGTGACCTTGACAGGGACGGATATGCCATCGGTGGTCTGGCTGTGGGTGAACCTGCAGAAAAAATGTATGAGATGATAGAGGTAGTGAACGATATTCTGCCAGAAAACAAACCCCGCTATCTGATGGGCGTGGGGACACCGTGGAATATCCTTGAAGGTATTGAGCGCGGTGTGGATATGTTCGATTGTGTGATGCCTACCCGAAATGGGCGTAACGGTATGATTTTCACGCGCAATGGCGTAATGAATATGCGAAATAAGAAATGGGAGAGTGATTTTACTCCACTTGATCCCGAAGGCACATCGTATGTGGATGCGCAATATACGCGTGCGTATGTGCGCCACTTGATTCACTCGGATGAGATGTTGGGTTTGGAGATACTATCAATACACAATCTGGCTTTCTATCTGTGGTTGGTAGGTGAGGCGCGTCAACATATTCTTATGGGTGATTTCCGCTCATGGAAAGAAGATACACTCCGCCGCGTGATGACACGGCTGTAGGCAAATTTGTAAATCAAGTCCTATCATTTTAATTATCTGAAGCGGCTCGACTGGTATATTATTCGTAAGTTTTTAGGTACATTCTTTTTCTCGATTGTACTGATTTTGAGCATTGCCATTGTCTTCGACCTGACGGAGAAAATGGATGATTTCTTTGAGAACCAAGTGCCGACCAAAGAGATTATACTTGACTATTACTTGCCTTTTATTCCCTACTACACCAATATGTTCAGTTCGCTGTTCATATTTATCTCGGTGATTTTCTTTACATCCAAACTGGCAGGCAATAGTGAA
>USNU01000007.1 GCA_900556095.1 uncultured Bacteroidales bacterium
CTTTCTTCATTTGCTGGAGCAGGTCAAGGTCGCCCAACACGAGGTCGCTCACCAATACAATTGTCAGTGGTTCGTGTTTGTCAACCTCGGTCGTATCATTGTGAAATCCCATATACGATGCCACGAGCAAACGGCTACTACGGTCGTTTTCGAGAACAAAATGTCCGGCTGTGTCAGTCGTGGTACCGTGTGTGGTGTTCGCCCAATAGACGTTCGCGCCTACCAACGCCTCGCCTTGATCGTCAACCACGACACCCTTTACGCGCGCGTATGCGCGCGTACATACAATAATAGAAGATAAGAGTAAAATAAATGAAATTCGTTTCATAATAGTTGTTTAGAGTAAAAACCATATTTCTCACGTCTGCACCTCGTATAGGCACAGAAAATGCAAACCGGTTCTCTAAATCAACCAGCGGCAAACACGCCGCAATACACCTTTGGTGTGATCTGTATTTGTCGCCAATGGCGGTGGGTAAACGTGGCTCGTCTCATTAAGCGAAAGTAAGGTGGATACCAGGTGGATAGCAGGTGGATAGAATAGTCCGAACAAGTCGTTCTCGGCTCTGTCCGGCAAGCAAAATGCAGGTGTCGTCTCGGTAGTGTCCACTTCAAAATGTAGTACCCAACAGCATTCGCAATGCTTTGATAATGTATTATGCATTGTGCATTGTGCATTATGCATTGTCTTGCATTTGTTGCAGCAATAATGTGACAATGTAAAGCCCGCTCCGCCTATAAGGAAGAACACACTAAACACCATTGCTACTATATATTCTGCAATCTGCTTCATTGCTTAACCTTCAAATTAATGGTTAATTTGTGGAATTATATGTTCTAAAAGAATTAACGTCCAATCGTACGATAATTAACGTTCTAATTCCTTTTTCTTGTTGCATTTGTCTGCCAACGGACAATCTTTGCACCCGCCATCGCCCTCACAAGGCTGACTGCGTTGTTTGTGGATAGAGTATGCCACGCCTCCTATGGCGCATACAATCAATGCTATAACAATTATCTCCTGCCACATATCTGCTACCCCACAAAAAGCGTACCGCAATGCTAAATGTTGTTTTTTAGATATTGATTAATAGGAAATTGAAATAGTATTTGGCGGAACCATTATAGTAAACTCCCCACTTGATACACTACAAATGCAGCCAACCATGCCACTATGATGGAGTTCACTATTGTGAATACAGCCCATTTCCAATTGATTTCGCGGCGAATAGTGGCTATTGTGGCCACACACGGAAAATAGAGCAGGGTAAACACCAGAAATGCGTATGCCCCGACAGGGGTCAAGGCTGTTGCCGACATATCTCCGCCGAATAGGATGGCAAATGTGGCGGCAATCGCTTCTTTGGCAGGCAGACCTGTCAATAGGCAGACCGACATCTTCCAATCGAAACCTAACGGACGCATTACTGGTTCGATAAACTGCCCGATAGCCGCCAACCATGAGGTTTCTATATGGTCAAGGTCGCCTGCAGGGAAGTACTCCAATGCCCAAATAATTACCGATGCACATAGCACCACGGTCGAAATTTTCTTCAAAAAATCCGATACACGATACCATATATGTCCGCCGATACTCTTCCATGTGGGCATACGGAAAGCAGGCAATTCATTCACTTTGTCATCGGCAGGTTTGCGGAACCATCTGGTTTTCTTCATAATAAATGCGAATGCAAAACTCATCAGTATGCCGAGCAGATAGAGCGAAAGCAGTACCACTGCCTTATAGTTTTCAAAGAAGGCGTCAATAAACAGGATATACACTGGTAAGCGTGCCGAGCAGGACATAAACGGTACCATCAGCATAGTCAGGGCACGGTCTTTGGGATCCTTGATATCTTTGGCTGCCATAATAGCAGGTACGTTGCAGTCGAAGCCCATTAACATAGGGATAAACGAGCGACCATGCAGCCCTAATCGGTGCATCATTCCGTCCATCAGGTATGCTACACGTGCCATATATCCCGTGTCCTCCATCAGTGATAGGAAGAAAAACAAAATAATGATGTTGGGCAATGCTGTCAGAAGCGACCCCACACCCTGTATGATGCCATCGCCCAACAGACTGTTGAGCCATCCCGCAGGCAAGGCCCCGATACAGAGGTCATAGAGTGCGTCAATGCCTTTTTGCATCAGGTTTTGCAGCGGCTCTCCGAGTGCAAAAGTGCATTCGAATACAACTCCGAGTATAAGTGCTAAGATGGGAAAACCGGTCCACTTGTTGGTGAGAATCTTGTCTATTCGTTCCAAGCGGGTGCAATGTTTATCGTCTTTCGGGTGTACGAGAGTCTGCATCAGTACGCCGTGTACATAGCCCGCATAAGCATCTTCATCATGCTGTTCCCATGCGTGATAAACAGGGTGGTCTGTAGATAGAGGAGCGGCATCTGTCTGCTCTATCAAATGCAGTATCTCGCTTATTCCCAGCCCTTTGCTTGCGCTCACTAATGCCAATGGTACACCCATCAGGTCTTGCATCTTCGGCAAATCCAATGAGTGTCCCGTCTTTGCTAACAGATCGTAGCGATTGAATGCCAAAACAATCTTTTCTTGCTCATCAATGATGTGGGGAGTCAGCAATAGACTGTTTTCCAAATCCGTCGAATCTACTACTTGCAGCACAACATCGTAGGCGTGACCGTGTAGGTTGTCAAGGTTGTGCTCCTCCTCAAAATCTATCGTTTTGCCGGTCCAAGCCGCTTCTTGTCGCAGCGCCTCTATGAGCGCACTCTTGCCGCTGTGGGCACTACCCACTACCGCTACTTGTATCGTTTTATTGTTTGTTTCCATTATCTTTTGGCCTGAAAATATGGAGACCATTCCAAATGACCTGCAAAATTACACCTAATTTTTCGGGCGTACAATACCTAATAGTAGGGAAATATAATATAAAATGGCAATAAAATTACAGAAAAATGCAATTATCTGTACCATATATTTGCATATATCGGAAAAATGTCGTAACTTTGCATACGTTTTAGAATAAGTCAAAAGTAATAATGCTTTCTAAAACATTTAATAGGAAAATTAAATATAAAAAACAAGGATAATGAGTGCACGCGAATTGTTGAAAATATACGGGATGCAAGTTACTATGCCACGTATCTTGGTGATTGAGGATTTGATGAATAATCGGTTTCATGCCACGGCGGATGAGATTTTTCGTCGGGTAAACAAACGGGATGAATCTGTGTCGCGCGCTACTGTGTATAATGTGTTGAATGCCTTGTTGGAAAATAAGGCGGTGCGGGCACTCACGATAGACGATAAACAAATGCACTATGATATCGACTTGACACCGCATGCGCATTTCCGTTGCACGCATTGTGGACGTATCATTGATATGGCAATGCCGTCTATTGGCGAGGTGCATTTGCCGGAGGGATGTACCTTGGATAATGAGGAACTGTACTATATGGGACTTTGCCCTGATTGTACAAAAGCAACACATATATAACTTCGTAATTAAAATATCATTCAATAAACATTTCAAAAACAAAAACACTATGAAGAAGAAATTTATCTGTCCGATTTGCGGATTCGTATTTGAGGGCGAACAGGCACCAGAACGCTGCCCGCAGTGTAAACAAGTGGTTACTTGGAAAGAAGTAGATGAGAACGCAGGTATTGCTTTCGCTTGTGAACATGTTATCGGTGTGGCAAAAGATACCGATGAACAAATGAAAGCTGACCTCAATGCACACTTTATGGGCGAAGCTACCGAGGTTGGTATGTATTTGGCTATGTCGCGTCAGGCTGACCGCGAAGGCTATCCGGAGATTGCAGAGGCTTTCAAACGCTATGCCTTCGAAGAGGCTGAGCACTGCGCCAAGTTTGCCGAACTGCTCGGTGAGGTCGTTTGGGATACCAAGACCAACCTCGAGAAACGTATGATGGCAGAGGCTGGGGCGTGCGAGGACAAACTGCGCATTGCCAAACGTGCTAAAGAACTCAACTTGGACGCTATTCATGATACCGTTCACGAAATGGCTAAGGACGAGGCTCGCCACGGAAAAGGCTTTGAGGGGCTCTACAACCGCTATTTTAAGAAATAACTGCCATTAAAACTAACCTAATCAATGCAGGCTGTTTCCTTTGGGAAGCAGCCTGTTGTTTGTATACTGATAATATGCTATCAAGAATAGGTGATTAGTAGGTGATTAGTGGGTGATTGGTATGTGATTCTTGAGTGGATGCATAGGGATTTACAATATGTATGACACCCCACTCATACATATTAGGCATATTTATATTGCTATTGTAAATGACTATCTTAAGTTTATTTCTGTTCTAAATAACATTTATTTTCTATTTTCTGTAAAATGTACATATATAGCGGATTAGATGTATTATTTTAGAAAAAAGATATATCCCTATTGCAAATGTCGAAGTATCTGTAAATCAATTGGCTAAATGTTGAAAACTTTTGTAATGTGCTGATTTTCAGTTTGCAGTGTGTAAGTTGTTGAAAATGGTGCAAATACGCCGTTCTCGAAAAAACGATGTCGGACATAAATTTGCCCGCTTGAGAAAAAAGCAGTACCTTTGCACTCGAGTTCGGAGGTAACCCCTTCGTTTTTTTCTCGCGCTTTTTTTGAAAATGATCACCGGTAGGGCTAATTGGGCTGATGGGATAATGGAACTAATGGGCGGTTCAAAATTGGCAACTATATAATTATAATATAGATAATGAATGAACAACTGGACATATTGTGGGCGCAGTGTCAGAAGATTTTGGCTGACAACTTGACTCCGAGTGCATATCAGACATGGTTTGCACCGATTATGCCGCTGCAATATGACAGTCATGTGCTGATTTTGCAGGTGAAGTCGCAATTCATTGCCGAATATATAGAAGAGAACTATATCAATCTACTATCGGCGACGCTGTTCCGTGTGTTCGGACAAGGGACACAATTGGAGTATCGTGTGTTGATTGACTCGACATCGGGTGCAGGCAGCACCATTCCTTCTACGGGTACCTCCCAGGAGAATATCCGCAAGGAAAACAGGACGGGGGCATATACGCCGGCGGCTCCTGTGATGGATTTTGATACTCAACTCAATAGTATCTATACATTTGATTCGTATGTGGCTGGTGAGCCCAATAAATTGGCACGTACTGCAGGTGTGGCGGTAGCGAAACAGCCTGGTTATACGGCATTCAACCCGCTATTTATATATGGTGGCAGCGGAGTGGGGAAAACCCACTTGGCGAATGCTATTGGTAACCAAGCTCGCTTGCTTAATCCGCAGGCACGTGTGCTGTATGTGTCAGCCAACACGTTCAAACTCCAATTCCAAGATGCACGCAATACCAATCGTATTCCCGATTTCTTGAATTTCTACCAGAGTGTGGATGTATTGATTGTGGATGATATTCAGTACTTTGCGGGACTAAAGGGTACGCAGGATACATTCTTCCATATATTCAACTATCTGCAGCAGTCGCACAAGCAATTGATACTTACTTCTGACCGATCGCCGGTGCAGTTGAAAGATATTGAAGATCGTCTTCTAACCCGTTTTAAATGGGGATTGTCAGCAGAGATTACCCGTCCTGACTATGCATTGCGCCGCAATATATTGCTCAACAAAATGCACAGGGATGGTATACAATTGTCGGACGATGTAATCGATTTTATTGCAAACAATGTGCGTGACTCCGTGCGTGACTTGGAGGGTATCTTGGCGAGCCTGTTGGCACACTCAACGCTGACTGATCGAGAGATAGACCTGCAGTTGACCGAACAAGTGGTTTCGCATATTGTGGAGATTCAGCCGAGTACGGTGGAATTGAGCGATGTCGTCGGGGCGGTTGCGGAGCATTTTAATATCCCTGAAAAATCAATCCTTTCGCAGAATCGCTCCAAAGAAATTATGCAGGCACGCCATGTGGCAATCTATCTGAGTAAGGAACTGACCGACCATTCGCTCAATGAGATAGGGTTGTATATGGGGCGGCGCACCCATGCCACAGTGCTTCACTCGCTGACCCTTATGCGTGAGCAGTTGGAGATAGACCCCGTGTTGCGTCAGCAGGTACACCAGATAGAGTCAGTGCTACAGCATTAAGCATATACTAGAGTGTAGAAAGCCTCATTTCGTGGGGCTTTTTGTTGTGTATATGATTTTGTCGGTGGTTGTTGTGTATCTGAGAAAAATGTTGTATCTTTGCGAAAAATTAAGCAACTATGGGGAAAGCACAAGCGGCGGATAAGGCAAAAAAGAAAGAGATGGCACAACCACCGCAGGTGGTGTACGAAGGAATTTACAAAGACCGTGGCAGCCGTTTTCTCGCTTTTGTTGAGCCTATTGCGGACGAAGCGCAAGCCAAGGTACGTGTAGCGTGGTACAAAAAGAAATATCACGACGCGCGGCATGTGTGCTATGCCTACCGTTTGGGCGAGAACCTGTGGCGCACCAAAGATGATGGAGAACCGCACGGTACCGCTGGGGTGCCTATCTTGCGGTCGATAGACGCACGCGGGTTGGATAATATCCTTGTGGTGGTGGTGCGCTATTTCGGTGGAACACTTCTTGGCACTGGTGGACTGATGGTAGCCTACCGAGAAGCAAGCAAAGACGCATTGGAAAAGATGTGCAATCTCCCAAGCCCGTCCAAAGGATAGATCTAAAGTTTTTTTTTATGTTAATTGTTAATTGACCTATATGGACCCTTATAAGAAAATACGTGCCTATAGAAATGGCTGGTGGTTAGCCATCAGTGACTGGTTTACCATCTTTCCCGTGTTGTGGATATGTCGGTGGAGGACGACCAAGTCGGTGAAACTGAGTTATTTGGGCGACCGTAAACAGATAGAGCGGGACATCAGGCATGGCGCATTTTTTATGACCAACCACCGCGACATCTGTATGGATTCGGCGTGGCTGTCGATGTTGCTGCGCGAACGGTATTTTATCCGTCCGTATATTGGCATCGGCAATAACCTGTTCGGCAGATGGTGGATAGAGCCGTTGGTGCGCTATCTGCGCTGTTTTGTGGTGATACGCAACGGGTCGGTTCACCAACAATTGGAGAATGCTAAACTGCTGTCGCAATATATCAACGATTTGCGTAATCATAATAAATCTATCTGGTTAGCCCAACGGGAAGGGCGTGCAAAAGACGGTAACGACCGCACGCAACCGGGGGTGCTGAAAATGTTGACGATAGATGCACCCGATTTTTTTGAGGCAATTAAGCACTTGAATATTTGCCCCGTATCTATCTCGTATGAGTTCGACCCTTGCGATTATCTCAAGGCGCAGGAAATGCAGCAGAAACGCGATATTCCGCATTGGCACAAGACCAAAGCGGACGATATTCGATCTATGGCAACGGGTATCAATGGGCAAAAAGGGAGGGTGATATACCGTTTAACACCCTCTATCAATCGCGAAGTGGATCTGGCATTGCAGGTACACCCTGAATTGCGCGAACTGAACCGCAATGAGCAGATACAGTTTGTGTGCGACTTGATTGATAGGCACATACACCTCGGGTATGAGTTGTTTGAGCGTGGCACGGATTTTGACAAGTATATCGAAAGCCGCATAGCTTTGGTGAATATCCCAAACAAAGATGAGGCTTTCTTGCGCGAAAAACTCTACGAGATGTACGATAACCCACGCAAGAATGCGCTTGCGGCGCAAGCATACAAAGAACAATGAATGAAGAACAATTATGAAAAGAGCTATTTTTCCAGGTAGTTTTGACCCGTTTACTGTTGGGCACTACGACATCGTAATGCGAGGACTCAAACTTTTTGACGAGATTGTCATAGGTATAGGACGCAATAGTACTAAGAAAGAGACATTTCCGATCCGTGAACGTGAAGAGGCTATACAAAAAATATTTAAGGACGAACCGCGTGTGCGTGTGATGATTTACGACTGCTTGACGGTGGATTTTGCCAAACAGCAGGATAGTCAGTTTATTTTGCGTGGCATACGCTGTATTTCCGACTTTGAGTATGAGCGCAATATGGCGGAAGCCAATAAACAACTTGGTGATATAGAGACTATTATACTCTATACGCGTCCGGAGTATGCGCATATATCCTCTACACTTGTGCGTGACTTATACGCTTATAATAAAGATGTGTCGGCCTTTGTGCCTAATAAACTGAAATAAGATGCATATCAGCAGAAAATATATGATTGCGGTGCTGTTCATGGTGGGAATGCCGCTGATGGCGCAGAAGCAAAAGACGAGCAGGATTGACCAATCGCTGACTATCTACAATGATGTGATGCGGCAGTTGGATATCAACTATGTGGATACACTCAATTATGATGACTTGACGGAGACGGCAATCAATGCCATGCTTCGTAAGATAGATCCTTACACGGTCTATTATCCCAAGAAAAAAGATGACGATCTGCGAATGATGACTACGGGTAAATATGGCGGTATCGGATCTATTATTCAGCAACGCGAGACAAAGAATAAACGTGGTGAGAAAGAATGGCAAATCATCATCGCCAATCCCTACGAAGGCAAACCGGCACAGCGAAATGGTGTACAGGCGGGGGATCGAATACTCTCGGTGGATGGCATTTCTACCAAGGGACAGACGGTCTCGGAAGTGAGCAATAATCTTCGCGGCGTACCCGGTTCTGAGGTAACACTTCTATTGGAGCGTGATGGTGTGGAGAAACCATTTACGGTCAGTTTTGCCCGCGAAGATATTCATATAGACCCCATTACATACTATTGCACTATTACGGCAGATACGCTTCCCGAGGCGGTGGGATATATCGGCTTTTCGGAGTTTACAACCAACTCCGCCCGCGAGTTTGCAATGGTTTTGGACGATCTCTACTACAACCAAGGTGTCCGTGCACTCATCATTGACCTGCGCGGCAACGTAGGTGGCATCGTGGACGAGGCTATTAGTATAGTCAATCTGTTTGTGGACAAGGGAACGGAAATTGTTTCCACCAAGGGTAAAACGCAAAACTCGTGTCGCACTTACTATACCACGTCTTCTGCTCGTTTTCCCGACCTGCCGCTGACGATATTGGTGGATAAAAATTCGGCTTCTTCAAGCGAGATATTGAGTGGTAGCTTGCAAGACTTGCAGCGTGCTACGCTTGTCGGGCAGCGCACCTTTGGCAAAGGTTTGGTGCAAAACGTGCGCCCTATTGCATACGACGGACATTTGAAAGTTACTACTTCAAAATATTATCTGCCTTCAGGGCGGTGCATTCAGGCTATTGATTATGCCGAGCGTCAGCGGGGAAAAGAACTGCGCCGTGATACGGCAGGTGGAATACTACCGGATGTAGTGCTGTCCGATTCCGCTAAAGTGGACGTTTGCTATTCGCTGTATGTGAAAAATATGTTCTTCGATTATGCGACACAATACCATCGTTTGCACGATTCAATTGCCGCTCCGGACGTATTCACGCTGACAGATCTGGATATAGAAGATTTCTGTCAATTCCTTGACGAACAAGGGTTTACCTATGAAACCGAGACTGGAAAGTATTTCCGTGATGTACTTGAAATGGCACGCCACGAAGATATTGATTCGACCACACTATTAGCCTTGGAGGCTTTGCTGCCGCAGTTGCAACCTTCTTTCCGCGAAGCAATTTACCGCAATCTGGACGAGGTAAAAAGCCTTCTTGGGAGTGAGATAGTGCTGCGATACTATTACCAACGCGGGCAAGCCGCTTACCAACTGCGATTTGACGACGAGTTGAAACGGGCATTGAGCGAGTGCAAACATTTGATGGCAGAAAAGCAATAAAATGTATTAGGAATAGAGTCCGTTTTTTGACACGCATTTTGCAGTAATTATACATTTGCAAAGTGCGTGATTTTTATTATTTTTGTATCTTACCCATTTATAGAGAGTTACATGGAAATGTATTGGAAGGAGTTTTTTTGTCATATAATACATTTGTATATATCCAAAATTTGTCGTACCTTTGCAAAGTGCTTTCGGATGGAAAGATACGCTAAGTTTAACATCTCAGAATTATAATGTACTGTTAATCAGGTGTATAAATGTTTGTATGTCTGGTTGTGTGAGGGAAACGTATTGTATCCCGCGGGGGCTTGTTATTGTGTATGTATGAGATCCTTAAAGACCTAGGATTATGAGGCATTTTAAAGCATAGGTTGCTCATTTATTCATCTGAGTTGGCATTAAATATAGAACATTTTTACCATTAAAGGTATGGACAAAGTAAGGTGGATGTGCTTAGAATAGCGATACCTTGCTGGAATGGAAAAATAAAACATTTATTCTGCAAGAATGAAGACTTGTACTAACATAGAAAAATAAAATACACAATATGGAGACACATATCATTAAGCGTGACGGAAAATCGGAGATTTTCTCTATCGACAAAATTAAGAACGCCATCAATAAGGCGTTTATTGCCTCGGGGACATTTGCTACTGAGGAAACTATGGCGGCTATCATTTCACGCCTGCGTATTCACGATGGAATCAGCGTTGAGGAGATTCAGAATCAGGTGGAAGTGGCGTTGATGGCAGAGGGGTATTATCAGGTGGCTAAAAACTATATGATTTATCGCTATCGACATACCAAAGACCGCGAGACGATGGATAAGTTGGATTTCCTGATGAACTACTGCAATGCCAGTAATGCGGCCACGGGCAGTAAGTACGACGCAAATGCCAATGTGGAGAAGAAAAATATCGCCACGCTCATCGGTGAGTTACCAAAGTCGAACTATATCCGACTGAATCGGCGTATGCTGACAGACCGTATTGAAAAGATGTTCGGTAAGGAGTTGGCCGACAAATATATGGCATTGCTTAAACAGCACTTTATCTATAAGAACGATGAAACCAGTTTGGCAAACTATTGTGCCAGCATCACGATGTATCCGTGGCTGCTTGAGGGGACGAAGGCCATTGGGGGAAATGCCACGCCTCCGACCAATCTTAAGTCGTTCTGCGGCGGGTTTATCAATATGGTGTTTATGGTGTCGTCAATGTTGAGTGGTGCATGTGCTACGCCGGAGTTCCTGATGTATATGAACTATTTTATCGGCAAGGAATATGGCAATGACTATTACTTGCACGCAGATAAGGTGGTGGACTTGAGTAAACGCCAGCGCACAATTGATAAAGTGATTACCGACTGTTTCGAACAGGTGGTATATTCGATAAACCAGCCAACAGGTGCACGTAACTTCCAATCGGTATTCTGGAATATCTCCTATTACGATCGTTACTATTTTGAGTCTATTTTCGGAGAGTTCCGTTTTCCCGATGGTGAGAAACCGGATTGGGATTCACTCAATTGGTTGCAGAAACGTTTTATGAAATGGTTCAACGCTGAGCGTCTGCGTTCTGTGTTGACTTTCCCGGTTGAGACGATGGCATTGCTGAGCGAGAATGGCGATGTGAAAGACAAAGAGTATGCTGATTTTACGGCAGAAATGTACGCCGAAGGACACTCGTTCTTTACCTATTTGAGTGACAATGCCGATTCGCTGGCATCATGTTGTCGTTTGCGTAATGAGATTACTGACAACGGGTTCAGTTACACACTCGGTGCGGGTGGTGTCAGCACGGGATCAAAGAGTGTACTGACTATCAACCTTAACCGCACCGTGCAGTACGCCGTGCGACAGGGTATGTCGTATCTGACTTATATAGAGGAAGTGGTCGACCTAATGCACGAGGTACAACTTGCTTACAATGAGAACCTAAAACGCTTGCAAGAAGAAGGTTTGCTGCCGCTGTTTGACTCGGGCTTTATCAATATCAACCGTCAATACTTGACTATTGGTGTGAATGGTCTTGTGGAGGCTGCCGAGTTCCTCGGGATCTCTATCAGCGACAACGAACAATATACCAAGTTCGTACAGGATGTATTGGGTACGATTGAGCGTCTCAATAAGCAGTATCGAACCAAGGAGGTAATGTTCAACTGCGAGATGATTCCGGCGGAGAATGTGGGCGTAAAGCACGCCAAGTGGGACAAAGAAGATGGATATGTAGTACCGCGCGATTGTTACAATAGTTATTTCTACATCGTAGAGGACCACAGCCTGAATGTGTTGGATCGTTTCCGTCTCCACGGACGTAAGTATGTGGAGCATCTCACGGGTGGTTCGGCTTTGCACTGCAACCTCGAAGAGCATCTGTCGAAGGCGCAGTATCGCAACTTGCTCCGCGTAGCAGCACAAGAAGGTACCAACTATTTCACATTTAATATTCCTAACACGGTCTGCAACGATTGCGGGCATATTGACAAACGTTACTTGCATAAATGTCCCGTTTGTGGTAGCGAAAACTTGGATTATCTGACGCGCATCATTGGCTACTTGAAACGCATCAGCAATTTCTCCGAGGCACGCCAGCAAGAGGCTTCACGCCGCTACTATGCTCACGTGGACAATGCACAATGCAATGCGTAATGCATAATGCAAATAAATATGGAACAGGAAGACGCAAGTAAAGTACACTCCGACCTCAAGCAGTACACCAATTTCCTTTCGGAATATGCGGTGTGTTTGCTTGCCGCAGGAGTACATACAACACGTATAATCCGCAATACTACCCGTATTGCGGATTCGTTTGATGTGAAAGCGGAGATGACGGTGCTGCATAAGACGCTCACACTGACCCTTTCATCACGGGATGGACAACATGTGTATAGCAAAGTTTCCACTATTAGGCACCGTCCCATTAGTTTTCGATTGAATACTGATTTGAGTCGTCTCAGTTGGGAGGCATACGATGAGCACCTCAGTTTGGAAGAGTTGTGGCGCAGGTATGAGGTAATTTTGGCTAACCATAAAATCAATGATTGGGTGGTATTGGTGTTGGTCGGTTTTGCCAATGCAGCTTTCTGTGGGCTATTCGAGGGTGATGTGTGCGCATGTGCTATGGTGGCGGTGGCTACATGGATTGGCTATGCGCTGAAAATTCTGATGTTGCGCAAACATCTGAATACGTTTGGCGTGTGGTTTGCGTGCGCTTTTCTTTCCTCTATGATTGCGTCCTTGTGCGGTTTTCTCCATTTTGGGCATACGCCTGATGTGGCTATTGCTGCCAGTGCGCTCTATTTGGTGCCGGGTGTGCCGCTCATCAATAGTGTGATTGATGTGGTCGAAGGACATGTGCTGACAGGCTTTGCCCGTTTGGTGGATGCCGCTCTGCTGATCGGCTGTCTGGCAATCGGTTTATTGGCAACAACATTGATTATCGGATAAATACGGAACAAACGATGATGGATATATTTCTTGCTCTTTTGAAGGACGGTCTTTTGGCAGCGGTGGCAGCGGTAGGTTTTGCGGTTATTTCTGACCCGCCCGTGCGTGCCATCCCTTTTAGTGCTTTGCTTGCCGCTTTAGGGCATGCCACCCGCTATCTGCTGATTCATACCGTCAATTTTGATATTATGACGGCATCGTTTTTTGGCGCATTGGTAATCGGTTCTGCTTGTGTGGGTTTCTCCTATTGGTTGCATTGTCCGACTACCACATTATATATTCCGGCCTTGTTGCCGATGATTCCGGGTATGTACGCTTATCGAACCATTTTTTCTATTACGCAGTTTATGGGGTGTACGGGGGATTCTGTCAACGCAATGCGCTATATGTTAGAAGTATTCACCAA
>USNU01000008.1 GCA_900556095.1 uncultured Bacteroidales bacterium
GTAAGTACTCGGTCTATATCATCGACGAGGTACACATGCTCTCGGCAGGGGCATTCAATGCGTTGCTCAAAACTTTGGAGGAACCGCCCTCGTATGCAATATTTATTTTGGCGACCACCGAGAAACACAAGGTATTGCCAACCATCTTAAGCCGCTGCCAAGTGTATGATTTCTCACGTATTACGATTGCCGATACGGTGGCACACTTGCAGAATGTGGCTGAGAAAGAGGGCATCACCGTGAGCGAAGAAGCACTCAACGTGGTGGCGCAAAAAGCCGATGGCGGTATGCGCGATGCACTGAGTATCTTCGACCAATTGGTGTCGTTCTGCGGCAAAGAGATTACCTACGAGCGCACCATCGAGGTGTTGAACGTTCTGGATACTGAGTACTATTTCCGCTTGACAGACTGCGCCTTGCGCAACGATGTGAGCGGGGCTTTGTTACTGCTCAACGAGGTGCTGCAAAAAGGCTTCGATGCAGGCAATTTTATTACGGGGTTTGCGCAGCACCTGCGCGATGTGCTTGTGTCGAAGGACCCGCAGACAGTGCAACTGCTCGAAACATCGGATGCCATTCGTCAGCACTATGCTCAACAGGCACAACAGTGTCCTCCATTATGGATATTTCGTGCGTTGGAGATTGTCAATACGTGCGACATCAACTACCGTACGGCACGCAATAAACGTCTGACGGTGGAATTGGCATTGGTGAAATTGGCGGCTCCCGTTGCGATGGCACCGCAACCACAGACACAACCCGTACAATCACAACCGCAGGCGGCTCATTCTGCAGCACAACCGGCTTTGCAGGTGCAGACCCCACGTCCCGCTCCTGCTCCAAAAGCCGCTCCGCAGATGTCGTCGATGCCGAATATCCCGCAGATACCCACAGTTCAGCAAGTGCCTGTGGCGGATAGCGCAACCGCCCGTCCGCAAGCGGAACAACCACAACCCCAACCTGCTCCTCAAACCAACCGTACTACCCCTTTTACGGCTGACCAATTCAATGACGCGTGGATTGGTCTGAGTACTCATTTCGCAGAGGAACCGCGTCTGCAGAGCCTGATTACAGACTATCGTCCTGCCTACAAAGGCACTATGCCTATCCAGGTGAAAATGCCTAATCCATGGCAGTTGGACGAACTGAAGCATAATTTGCCCGCCATATACCGTTTGTTGCGCGATAAACTGCAAAACGACTCTATTGAATTTGAACTGACGCTTGCGCAATATACTCGTACGCAAATGGCATTTACCGACGAGGAAAGATATAAAGTCATGTTAGAGGAAAATCCCGCACTCGGGTCATTAAAAACCGCCTTGGATTTGCAATTGGATTGATGCAGTACGACCTGAAGAAATACTTGCCTACTACCCGCAAAGAATTGGATTTGCGTGGTTGGGACGAAGTGGACGTGATTCTGTTTAGTGGCGATGCGTATATCGACCATCCGCAGTTCGGGGCCGCCGTCATTGGGCGTGTGTTGGAGGCAGCGGGGTATCGTGTGGCTGTCGTGCCGCAACCCGATTGGCGCGGAGACCATCGTGATTTTACCAAACTTGGGCGACCACGCTTGTTCTTCGGTATCACGGCGGGCTCAATGGACTCGATGGTCAACCACTATACAGCCGCTCGGCGTCGGCGCTCTGATGATGCTTATACCCCTGATGGCAAGGCAGGTATGCGTCCCGACTATTGTACAATTACCTATTGTAAGATACTCAAGCAGCATTTCCCCGATGTTCCGGTGGTGATAGGCGGTATTGAGGCATCAATGCGCCGCTTGACTCACTACGACTATTGGTCTGACCGCTTAATGCCCTCTATCCTTGTGGATTCGCAAGCCGACCTGCTCATCTATGGTATGGGCGAGCAGGCAATACTCGACATCGCTCGCCGTGGTATCAGTTGCGATATTCCGCAAACGGCTTATCTAACTGACCAACAGTCGGTTATCAATCAGCATACTATTCTCTTACACAGCCACGAGGAGGCGGTGCGGGACAAACGTTGCCATGCCGAGAACTTCCGCCTGATAGAAACCGAGAGCAACAAGATTCATCAGCAGACACTCGTGCAACCGGTAGGAAAACGTTTGGTGGTAGTCAATCCGTCCTATGAACCGATGACTACTGGAGGGTTAGATAAAATCTACGACCTGCCATTCCAATACCTCCCGCATCCTAAATACAAGGATAAGCATATACCTGCCTACGAAATGATTCGTTTCTCTGTGTGTATGCATCGTGGGTGTTTCGGCGGATGTTCATTTTGTACTATATCTGCTCACCAAGGCAAACAAATCACGTCCCGTTCCAAAGCGTCCATCCTGCGTCAGATAGAACATTTGCAGACGCTGCCCGAATGGAGAGGTGTATTGAGCGATCTCGGTGGACCTTCGGCGAATATGTACGGAATGCAGGGGAAAGACCGCTCTCTGTGCGAGAAATGCGCCCGACCGAGTTGCCTGCAACCGCAGATTTGCAAGAACCTCAATCAAGACTTCCGACCGCTCTTGGATATCTATCGCACGGTGGATAAACTGCCTTATATCCGCCACGCCTTTGTGGGGTCGGGCGTGCGCTACGACCTGATGTCAGAGGAATATGGGGAGCAACTTATTACACGCCATGTGAGTGGGCGGCTCAAGGTGGCTCCGGAGCATACCGCGCCCGATGTGTTGCACTTGATGCGCAAACCCTCGTGGGAGCATTTCCTCCAATTCCGTGATTTCTTTTTGCGTATCAACGAGAAGGCGGGGATGCGACAGCAACTTATTCCTTATTTTATATCTTCTCACCCCGGTTGCACCAACCGCGATATGGCAAACCTTGCCGAATGGACAAAGCGAATGCATTACCACCCCGAGCAGGTGCAGGATTTTACCCCCACACCGATGACGCTTTCGACCACGATGTTCTACACGGGACTCAACCCCTACACAATGAAACCTGTCTATGTGGCGCGTACTGAGCAAGAGAAAAAGCAACAAAACCAATACTTCTTCTGGTGGAAAAATGAAAAAAAAGTATCACATAAATCCTGAAACCCTTGCTTTGGAGCGTATAGAGCATGGTCTGCTCTATTGGTTGCGGCGGTCTGGATGGTATCTGATCGGCGGTATCTGTTTGGGATTCGTCTTTTTCTTGATATATTTCTATTTCTTCCCTTCTCCGCGCGAGGCACAACTGCAACAGAAAAACAAGAACCTCGAGGCGCAAGTGGAACTGCTTGGTAAGCAGGTAGAACAAATGCAGGTGGTAATGCAAGACCTCGGACAACGCGATGAGAATCTTTATCGTGTCCTCTTTGGAGCCGAACCGATTCCCCTTAATGTGCGCACGGGGGCTACTCATCGTATTGCTTATTATGACTCTATCGCCAAGATGACTAACTCGCAATTAGTGAGCGACTTGACACGGAAAATAGATGTGTTGGAACGCGAAATCTATACGCAAGCACGGTCCTATGATGAACTGCTTGAATTAGCAAAAACACAAGAGGGGCGTATGGAGAATATCCCTGCTATTCAACCCGTTCTCAATCAAAACCTCAAGCGTGTGGCTTCGGGCTATGGGGTGCGTATAGACCCTGTTTATCATGTGCGCCGTTTCCATTCTGGGATGGACTTTACCGCTCCGGTCGGTACGGATGTCTATGCCACGGGCAACGGGCAGGTGGAATTTGTGGGATGGAAACAAGGTTATGGCAACACGGTTATTGTAAATCACGGGTTTGGATATACTACGCTTTATGCACACTTGTATAAGTCGTTGGTTCGTCCGGGGGAGAAAGTGAAACGCAGTGATGTCATCGCCCTTGTCGGCAACACGGGGAAATCTACAGGCCCGCACCTCCACTATGAGGTACGCTACCAAGACAAACCTGTTGACCCGCGCAATTTCTATTTCTACGACCTCTCGCCGGAAGAATATGATCAGATGGTGCAATTGAGTAACAACTTCGGCGATATGCTTGACTAATTCACAATTTCTGATTTCCCTGTTCTTTCCCTGTGGATACCCTGAGGATAGCCTTCCATTACGCATTGTGCATTGTGCATTGCGCATTGAAAAGTCATGTGGATGTCATGTGGATAGCAAGTCCGGAATGGCAGGGTAATTGTTAATTTTTAATTGTTAATTATCACTCCCGCTTGCGTATTTCAAAAAAAAGCAGTACCTTTGCACTCGCTTTTGAGATATAGAGCATTCGGGATATAGTTCAGCCCGGTTAGAATGCCTGCTTTGGGAGCAGGAGGTCGTGAGTTCGAATCTCGCTATCCCGACTGGTTTAGGACAAATAGCACGTTACGGTTTTGCGTAATGTGCTGTTTGTTTTTTGTACCATTATTTTCTGGCGCAGAGTCGGGTAGATGTGGATTTTTCTGGTGCGGAAAGGCGTATTCGGTGAGGAAAACACCATTTGCCCATCTCTTGAATGTCCACTTTTTGGTATGTGTACATCTGAATATGTTGCCTGAAAATCAGCATGTTGTGAAAAATATGTTATAAAACATACCACTTCAAGCCCACATCTATGCAAAATGGTTTGTTCATAGAGTTTTATTGTAGTAATTTTGCAACGGAAAGCCAGAAAGCACATTTCGTTCGTATTTTTGGAATGTCTCGGATTATAACTAATTATTACAACTAACATGAAACACAAACTACTTCTCTTTTCCGCGCTATTATTTGCCAACATAGCAGCGATGGCAGATGTGGTGGTCAGCGGTGTAGTTACCGACCGACAGCAAGAGCCTGTGATTGGTGCCAGCGTATTGGAAAAAGGTACAGGAAATGGTACTGTAACCGACTTTGATGGTCGGTTTACGCTCAGCGTGAGCAGCGAGCAAGCCACGCTCGTTATCAGTTATGTGGGTATGAAATCCACCGAGGTCTCTGCACATGCCAAGAGTCCCGTATCAATTGTATTGCAAGATGATACCGAGGCTTTGGATGAGGTGGTGGTTATTGGTTACGGTACGCAAAAGAAACGCGATGTAACAACCGCTATCTCGTCGGTTTCAACTGAAGACATTGAGAAACTTCCTATCACAAGTGCCGCACAGGCAATGCAGGGGAAGGCTGCTGGTGTTACCGTAGTGAAACCAAACGGTCAGCCGGGTGCTGGTATGGTCGTACGCGTGCGCGGTACAACATCTCTGAATGCCAGCAACGACCCGCTCTATGTGGTGGACGGAGTGCCGATGACCAATATCGATTTCCTCGCACCCAATGACATTGAGTCAATGCAGATTCTCAAAGATGCTTCTTCTGCCGCAATCTATGGTTCGCGTGCGGCTAATGGTGTGATTATGATTACCACGAAAGCCGGCAGCAAGAGTAAAGAGAAAATGCACGTGGCGTTCTCTATGTATGGAGGTTGGACACAGGTGACCAATCGTATGGAGAGTCTTAACTATGAGCAATATAAGGAGTACCTTGCCGACCTCGGTTCAACGGTAGTGCTACCCGACGGTTTGAAGGACGAAACCAATTGGTTTGATGAAACCTATAAGACCGGTTCTACGCAGAATTATCAGGTATCCGTTAATGGTAGCACCGACAAAGTAAACTACTATATGTCAGGCGGATATGCCAACGAGGGTGGGGTAATTCAAACAACCAAATTCGCACGCTACAATTTCCGTACCGCGCTTGATGCCGAAATCACCAAGTGGCTGAACGTAGGCGGCAATGTAGCCTACGCCTACAGCGACAACGAAGGCACCATTTCCTCCGGTACGGGTGCTAACCGTGGCGGATTGGTATTGTCGGTTATCAACACGCCGACCTACGCACCTATATACGATCCTGAGAATCCGAATCATTACTATACTAATTTCTATGGTGTGAGCAACATCACACACCCGCTGGAAAATATCGAACGATATAAGAATCAGCACGATAAACAACACCGCCTTGTAGCAAGCGGAAAAGGTATCTTCACTCTATATGATACCAAAAAGTTTAATCGTTCCGATAATTACACACATTCACTGAAATTCACAACTACCTTTACGGAGGATTTGAAGATGGTGAATTTTACTTCGTTCCTTGACCCGGACAAGACTTCGTGGGGGCGTAATCAATACGGCGAAGGTACTGACCGCCGCACGTCCGACCTCGTAACGGTATGGGATAACGTGCTGAGTTACAATACACAACTCGGTAAGAATAACCTTGATGTGATGCTTGGTTCGTCGTACACCCATTCGATGTACACCTATTCCAATATCCAAGGCAGCCACTATGCCGATGGTACTATTGAGACGTTGAATGCAGCCAATAAAATAGATCCGGGTGCAACCTCCACAACTGCTAGCGAGTGGGCGATTATGTCGGCTTTTGCGCGTGTGAGTTACAACTATGATTCGCGTTACCTATTGTCTGTGAATTTCCGTGCGGACGGTTCTTCCAAACTCGCACCGGGACATCGCTGGGGCTATTTCCCGTCTGCCAGTGCGGCATGGCGTATCTCGGGCGAGGAGTTTATGAAAGATGTTACATGGATTGACGACTTGAAGATCCGCGGTGGCTGGGGACAGACCGGTAACCAAGCAGGGATTGGCGACTATGCATACCTTGAACGCTATAACATCAACCGCCAGAACTGGTGGGAGACAGGTAAGGAACACGCCGTTCCTACTTATAGTCAGGCTTCGCTCCGCAATACTGACCTCACGTGGGAAACTACCTCGCAGACCAACGTTGGCTTGGATTGGACGCTGTTGCACAACCGTTTGACATTCAATTTTGATTGGTACTACAAGAAAACCACTAATATGCTGATGTGGGTAAGCCTGCCTGCCGGTTCGGCTGCCGTATCATCGATACAGCGCAACGAGGGTGAAATGACCAACACGGGTGTGGAATTTTCTATCACTTCGCACAACTTCGTGCGCAAGAATTTCCAATGGGATACTCAATTCAATATCTCGCACAACAAGAACCGTCTTGACAAACTGGCTACCAGCCAGGTCTATTACGATGCCAAGGTGACCGATGTGCTGGCTGATTACTGCGTGCGCAATACGCCAGGGATGCCGCTCGGATCGTTCTACGGCTACAAGACAGGTGGAGTGGACCCCGAGACGGGCGAACTTATTTATTTGGACGTGAACGGCGATGGGGAGGTAACGGCTGCCGACCGTACATATATTGGAGACCCGAATCCCGATTTTACTTTTGGTATGACCAACACGTTCCGTTTCTATGGCGTAACCATTAGTTTCCTGCTCCAAGGTTCGTATGGTAACGACATTTTCAATGCCGGGCGTATTGAGACAGAGGGTATGTATGATGCAAAGAACCAGTCGGTTCGCGTACTCGACCGCTGGCGTCGTCCGGGTATGGAAACCTCTATTCCGAAGGCAGGTTTCGATATGAAGGTGAGCGATTACTTTGTAGAGGACGGTTCGTATATCCGCCTCAAAGACCTCACTATCGGCTATGAGTTCTCGGGCAAATGGATGCAGAAAATAGGTATGAGCCGCTTGCAACCCTATTTCTCGGCACAAAACCTGCTCACGCTCACCCGCTATCTCGGTATGGACCCCGAAGTGAACCAAAACGGCAATTCGGGTACGGTACAAGGGCTTGACTACGGTACCTACCCGCAAACCCGCAGTTTCGTACTCGGTATTAATATCGAATTCTAATTAGGAGACCCACAATATGAAAAAGTACATATATATAATAGGTGTAGCCCTTGCAGCGCTGACTATGGCAGGTTGCGACCTCAATATCGAACCAATCTCCGACCAGTCGGAGTTGAATCTCGGTTCGTCGAATGCTGACACCACACGTGTAAAATTCAAAGACCGTGCGGCTATCCAAGCGGTCTATCAGAACCTCTACCAGTTGATGCGCGATCGTCAGGAGCATTGGTATGTCGACTATCTGCTTTTCGGCGAAGCCCGTACCGATAATGCGTATGCCGGTACAACAGGTGCCGAGGTGGTACCTGTGGAGACCAACGCCCTTGATGCGTCCAATAGCGATATTGCCCGCGACTGGGATCGTTACCTCGAAGACATCGCACAGGCGAATGTGGTCATCACCAATATAGACAAGGTGGAAGACCCCTCGTTTACGCAGGAGGAGCGCAACCAATGGAAAGCCGAGGCAAAGATTTTCCGTGGAATGATGCTCTTCGACCTCGCACATTGGTTCGGCAATATCCCGCTCAACCTTACCGAAGCACCCGACATCACTGCGGACAATATCGAGGAGGTATATCCTATCTATTTCCCGAAACCGGTAACACAGGATTCGGCTTACCAGCAGGTTATCAACGATCTCACAGAGGCTATCCCGTATGCCCCGGCTATCGACAATGCGGACAAGACCCGTCTGAGCAAGACTGTTGCCTATGCACTGCTTGCCAAACTATATGCCGAGAAAAGCGATTGGGAGAATGTGGTGAAATACTGCGACTTGGTTTTTGCTGGCGGTATCACGCTCGAACCGAATTTTGCTGACCTCTGGGGCTATACGCCGGGCACAGGCGATAACGGAGCCGGTGGAGATGCCACCTTGCGCAACTCGCGCGAGACGATCCTCGAGGTGCAATATCCCGCAGGTAGCGGCAACTGGTGCACATGGATGTTCGGACGCGACCTGTCTAATTGGGACAATAGTTTCTCGTGGGCAAAATGGATTACCCCGAGCCGCGACCTCATCGCTGCTTTCGATGCCGAGGGAGACACCCTGCGTCGCAACCAGACCATCGTTTACTACGATTGTGCATGGAGCAACTACTATCCTGCTGATCACTATCCGTTTATGTACAAGTGCCGCTCGGCATTCAATAGCATTATCAAGTTGCGTGGCGCCGACTTGATGCTGCTTAAGGCAGAGGCGTTGGCTCATCAAGGCGATATGAGCGGTGCGGCTGACCTTGTGAATAATGTGCGCCACCGTGCAAAACTTGGTGACGTGAAGACCGATGCTCTCGCAAGCACAGATGCTATGTTGGAGGCTATCCTGCATGAGCGCCGCTTGGAACTGGCACTCGAGGGGCAGCGTCTGTTCGACCTCATTCGTTTCGGCAAACTGATGGATGTGATGAACACCATCAACACCCGTGATGAGGGACGCCTGCCGCAGTCGCGTCCGTTTGTGGAGGCACATCGCCTGATGCCTATCCCGCAGACTGCATTGGACAAGAACTCCAATCTCCAACAGAACCCGGGCTACTAATCAAATGAAAGGAATACGACAATGAAAAAAATATATCGATCATTGATGATGTTGGCTGTAGCCGCTTTCGCTATCGGCTGCCAGCAAAAGGAATTCCGCAAGGTCTATCCTGCGGGCGACCCGCAAATAGAGGCAACACTGCTGACTACCGATGTGCAGTTTGGCACTGATAGTATCGCTTTCAATGTGAAAGTTACAGAGACGCAAACCCCGCTCTCTACGCTCTCTGTCAAAGTTATCGCGGGTATGAATGTGCTGGCCAACGAGGTGGTGCGCACACCCGACTACGCTTTCGAGGGTACTTATAAGTACGCAGTGCCTTTTGGCGCGAATATGCTGGAGGGTGAGCAGGTCAAGGTCTATCTTACTGCTACCAATGTGGAAGGAACTGCCAAAGATATGATCCTTGGCGGTTGCACAGGTCATCGTCCTGCTCTTGAAACCATGTACGTTATGCCGCCTACTATCGACTATAAGCCTCTCGGTAAGGGCAAACAGATGACCCTCGACAACGACTGCTTTGTGGCATACGATCTCACATATCCGAAGTCTATCGAGTTCCTTCTTGCTACTGTCGGCACTAAGTTCGGGCGTATTGACTGGTCGAAACCCGTCTTCGGTATGCTCAACGGCAAACTGACTATGATTACCGAGGCACAGTTCAATGCTGGCGAAGCAACCTCGATCACCCTGAGCGATGACGCCATAGAGGGTATCGATACCATCACTTTCAATCCGCTTACTTTTGAACTGACCTACGGCGGCAAGGTAGCACAACCTGTTACTACTCTCGATGTACAAGCCGACCTCATTGAGACTCCGACCTACATCAGTTCGAGCAGCGTTGCCAAACTCTACCGTGGCGCAAAAATCTTCTTCGACGAGAACAGCGAAGTGGAAATCACGGGCTGCGCAGACCTCTCAAAGGCATACAATTTTGATTGGATGGAATACCTCGGTGGCAACAAGGTGAAGTTCCTCGGTAAGAAAGACCAGTACTATGTGTCCTACGACATCGCCAACGACTATCTTGTGGTCGAACCGCTCTACGAACTCACTGCACCCGATGTGATGTATCTCTGTGGCGTGGGTATGGGGCAGCCTTCTGCCAATCCTTCCGCTACATCGGGCTGGGGCTTTGACAGCCCGAACCAGAACTTTGTGGCACGTCCGTTGGGTAACAACGTGTATCAATTCACCGTCTATATGAAGAATGAGCAGAGCACTGACTATGCCAACTATGGTTCACTCAACTTCAAGTTCTTCCACCAACACGGTTGGGGCGGCGAAGAAGACGGTGGCACCTACACCCAAAACGGGCTGAATATCAAAGGTATTGATAGTGCCACAGGTATAGTCAAGGACGGCGAGACCGGTGACAAGTCCGAGGGCAACGAGAAAGGCAACTGGATCGCCACCAACGAACCTTTTGAAGGTATCTATCGTATCACGCTTGATACCAAGCAAAAAACGACCACTTACGAGAAAATTAAATAATAACTTACCCGCCATACGGTGTGGAAACATACCGTATGGCAATAAAAATAGATATGAAAAAAACTTTTCTGACAGGACTCGCTGCGCTGATCCTTTTGAGTGTTTCGGCAGAAACACTGCAGCGTTCCTTCTATTTTGATTTTGGCGTAACCGGGCGCGACAAGGCTGCCGCTGTGGTCAATCCCGATGGCAACGGCAACTACTGGAACAACATTGGTGCAGAGGTTACGGCAAGTAAGTGGCGAGTAAGCAAGGACGCTGACTATTTGCTCATTACCGCCGACAACCAAACCACGGCTATGCACCTTACCTATACTGGCGACCTGTTCCTCGGTAATGGTGCCGGCGGGCTATCTACACCCGATGCAGAGAAACTGGGCGACTTGGCAGTGGTGAACGCTACGCGCGACTATCTTTTTGCCTCCAATGCCGAGCGTTGTGGCTTTGTAATCAGCGGATTGGATAAGACCAAAGCCTACCAATTCACAATTTTTGGCAGCCGTGCGGCAACGGATGTACGTATATCAAAATACGAAATAGAGGGCTTAACTTCTACT
Organism: uncultured Bacteroidales bacterium; assembly: GCA_900556095.1. GTDB lineage: Bacteria > Bacteroidota > Bacteroidia > Bacteroidales > Paludibacteraceae > Colicola. Next base: position 11,264 of record USNU01000008.1, read on the forward strand.
TCCTCTACATTGCAAGCCGCAGGCACAGACCTTGGCGGCACAGGCGTAAATCAAAACGTCGGCAATGTGTATTTGAGTGAGATGGTTTTTCCCGACACAAAGGGTAAAATTACCATTTACGTATCAGAGGGTGCCAGCAAAACATCCAACAGATATTATCCTATCAACTGTATGTGTATGCAGGAGTTCTCGGGTGTAACGCCGCCTGTTGTAGTTAAATATGAGAGTCTGACGCTCAAAGGCACGGGTGTAGAGGGCAACACCATTGATATGTATAGGATAGCCAAAGACGGCGAGACCGAAAGTCAGAACTTTGAGACATTCTGTATGCTCACCAATGGCGGTACTATCGCTTTCGAGACCGCTGAAGGTAAAGCCCTTTATAGCGGCACAGTTTCAGAGGAAACAGGTATCTACAATGTCCGTTTTAACACCCAAAGTGCCGAACCCGAGTTCGTCAAAATCACCCGCTGCGGCTTGGTGGGCAACGTTACCACTGCCATGTGGAATGCCGCAGGCGTGGCGATGACCTACCGTGGTAATGGTGTTTGGCGTGATACGCTCGACCTTGTACCCCATACGGGTAGCGATGCCGAGCGTGGACAATTCTGTTTCAATTCATCGTGGGACTTAACGGTCAAGACACGTAATAACGTTGAAGGTATTGTCGGCTACAAACCCGATGAGTCGCTGGCTTCTATTTCTTTGGGCGACATCCCTATGCGCCACGGAAAGAAAATCGTTATCCTTGATATGCAGCATTTCACCTACTCATTGGAGTGCGTGGATATTGCGGACAACAAGATTACGTTCTTCGGTTCCTCGGTCTGCAACGGACAGGGTGCTTCCGAGGTTGGCAACGTGAAACACGGTTATGCTTGGCAACTCGGGCAACTGCTCACTGGCTATGAGTATTCCAACGCGTCTATCAATGGCAACAATACGACTAATCTGCTCTCCCGCTACAAGGGGCATCTCCTTGCTGATTGTGGCAGATATGTGGTCATTGGTCTTGGTCTCGGCAACGAGGGTATTCATGGTGCGGCTAACCCGCAGGCAATTTATAACCAGTGGAAGACCAATATGCAGACTCTCATTGATCTCTTTGAGGCGGAAGGCAAGTACGTCATCGCTACCAACAACTATCCGCGCGGAGACTACAATGCTACCGATTATGCCTACGTGAAGAATATGAATCTTGAGATGCATGAATGGGATATCCCGACTGTTAATTTCCTTGGCGCATTGGACAGCGGTCAAGGCAACGGTCAATGGGCGGACGGCTACCAAAACGGTGAGGACATCTACCACCCCAACGAGACCGGTCATACCGAGTTTATGCATACTTTTGTGCCATCGCTTTTCGATGCTCTGGCTGCAGAAAAGCCAATGCCTACTCGTCAAAACGGCGAGGGCTTGCACCTTACCCCTACCGAGACTTTGGAGTTCTCCCCCGAAGCGGCTGTCGGTTCCTATACCTTTGTAGTGCGTGTGAAAACTACTACGGCAGGTATGGTGGCAAAACTGCGTCTTGATGGAATGGCTAAACCTTTTGCCCTTCCCGCTGCTGCGGCCGACGGCAACTGGCACACGTTGGTCATCTCCCACTATCAGGCTGTCGGTCAGACCTATACCTACCTCGATGGCAAGCAGATGGACAAGCAGGAGGACAAGTCAATTCTCGGTGAGGTGGTACTCGGCGGTATTGATATGCAGGTCAACGACTTGATGTTCTATCGCTCTGCTCTCAATGCCGATGAGGTGGCGGCTATCGAGGCAGGCAAACTGCTCCGCTCATCGCTTGAGATCTATTGCCCGCTCAACAACGATGACCTGACCAATGTGGCACAATCCACCAATACAATTACCCGCAAAGGTACACCTTCTTCGCTCGAGAACACCGACAACGATTATCTCCGTGCCGAGTCTTTCGATGTCCTTGGTCGCACCGTCAATGCCGACTACCGCGGTATTGTTATCCGCGACGGCAGAAAAGTGCTTAGATAATGCTAATAGGTATAGGTGATTGATAGGTGATTAATAGGTGATTCCTGATACTATTCCCTATCCGGAGCGCATCCTATACTGAAATTAACATTTAAAGAACATATAATTATTCACGAATGACCCATCAATGTTTTTTACCATGAATTAATGGTTCAATTATATGTTTTTCTGAAAGAATTAACGATAATTAACGTTCAAAGACAATGAAAATGATTTCAATCTTACTGACTGCCCTTTTGCTGGCGGCGTGCAATACACCGGTGGTTACCCCGCCGGATAAAGGCGATTCCACGGATTCTACCGGCGGGATTGTCCCC
>USNU01000009.1 GCA_900556095.1 uncultured Bacteroidales bacterium
CGAAGGCAATTGGTAGCACAGACTCTTGCCACCGCCCGTAGGCATCAGCACAAACGTGTCGTGCCCCTCCATAACATTGCGTATAATGGTTTCTTGGTTACCTTTGAAACTGTCAAAACCAAAGTAGCGTTGCAGTGCTTCGGTCAACTGTTCGTGAGTTATGTTCATCTTCTATATATAAATATATAAGGTGTATAATTTTTCGATTGCAAGTAGTGGGGATTTGCCCGCTTTTAATCCCGAAAAGGGCAAAGTATTGTAGTGCAAAGGTAGTCATTTTTTTTTGTTCTGCAAACTTTTTATTTGAAAAAAGAGAAAAAACTTGTATGCCTCGAAAAAAAGCAGTACTTTTGTCTTCAGTTAAATGAATATCAATATCAGAGAACACAAAAAATGGAAAAACGTAATTTGTCTTTTTGGCAACTTTTTAACCTTAGTTTTGGCTTTTTTGGCGTGCAGATAGCGTATGCTTTGCAGAATGTCAATATATCCCGTATTTTCGCAACCCTCGGTGCAGACCCTCACACACTCAGTTTCTTTTGGATTCTCCCTCCGTTGATGGGTATGATTGTGCAACCATTGATAGGTCTGCTTTCTGATAAAACATGGCTCGGACCGGTTTTCGGACGCCGGAAATTCTATCTGCTCATCGGTGCTATCATCGCCGTGGCGGTGATGATTCTGCTTCCTAATGCAGGCGACTTCACCTTCCAACAGGGGCTTTTCCTCGGGCTGAATGCCGCGATGTGGTTCGGACTTTTCTCGCTGATGTTTCTCGATACATCTATCAATATCGCCATGCAGCCGTTTAAGATGATGGTGGGCGATATGGTCAACGAGGAGCAGAAAGGTACCGCCTATGCCATCCAGTCCGCGCTTTGCAATGCCGGTTCGATGGTGGGCTACCTGTTCCCGATTTTCTTCACATGGATAGGTATTGCCAATACGGCACCAGAAGGAGTGATTCCCGATTCGGTGAAATGGTCGTTCTATGTGGGTGCTGCCATACTGATTCTCTGCGTGTTATATACTTTCTTCGCGGTCAAAGAGATGACCCCGCAAGAGTATGCCGAGTTCCACGGATTGAACAAGAAAAAAGTGGACGTCAGTGCTGAGGACGATTCGGATAACAAGCACATTATCAGTGCGTTTGTTACTATCGGATTGGTACAATTCTTTTGTTGGGCGGCGTTTATATATATGTGGGCCTATTCCAACGGAGCCGTTGCTTCGCAGTGTTTTGGTTGGGACGGCTTGAACACCGCAGAGGAGGCCTTTCAAAATGCATGCAATTGGGTAGGCGTATGTTATGCCGTGCAAGCGGTAGGCTCGCTTTTGTGGGCGGCACTTCTGCCTGCTATTGAGCATAAGATGGGCAATAAAGGCGCGTATATTCTGTCGTTGGTCATTGGCGGAATAGGTTTTGTGTCGATTTTCTTCGTGCATAATCAATATGTACTGTTGCTCAGTTATGCCTTGGTGGGTACGGCTTGGGCGGCGATGTTGGCGTTACCGTTTACATTGTTTACCAATGCCATTATGGGTAGCAAGCGTATGGGGACTTTGCTTGGTTTGTTCAACTGCACGATTTGTCTTCCGCAGATTGTGGCGGCATCGTTGGGGCGTGTGCTGCTGAAAGGTCTGTGTCTGCAAGTTGGTATGCTTGTGGTAGCAGGCGTATTGCTGTTTCTCGGGGCAGTATCGGTACTCTTTATTAAGGAGAGAAAATAGAATTGTATGGATAAAAAGACAAAAATGCTCTGCTTGCGCGAGTAGGCAGGGTGTTTTTTGTGGAGATGATACGTAATAATTGGTAGTTTGTCGTTGAATCGTCGTATTCTTCATCTTGCCCTGCCGAGTATCTTGGCGAATATCACCATTCCGTTGGTCGGATTGGTGGATACGGCTATCGTGGGGCATATCTCTGACGCGAGTGCCATTGGCGGAATTGCTATCGGCACAATGCTTTTCGACCTTCTTTATTGGAATTTCGGTTTCTTGCGTGTCGGTACTTCCGGACTGACGGCGCAGGCTTTCGGACGCAAAGATTCTGACGAATGTGCGCGCCTTTTTGTGCAGAGTATCGGTATTTCGGCACTGGGCGCGTTGTTCGTTTGGGCGATTCAATGGCTGTTCGTTATGGCGGTTTTGGCATGTGTGCCTTGTTCGCCGGAGGTGGCTGAGTTCGCCCGCGAGTATTTCTTTGTCCGTATATGGGCAGCCCCTGCTACCCTCAGTCTGATGGCGTTCAAGGGCTGGTTTATCGGTATGCAGGACACGGTAAGCCCGATGGCTACTGACATTCTTGTCAATGTGGTGAATATCGTTGCCAGTTATTATCTTGCCGTATATACGCCTCTTGGCGCGATAGGCGTGGCGCATGGTACGCTCTTGGCGCAGTATTCGGGATTGTTGCTTTCTATAATCATCGTTGCCACCAAATATCGCAAGGTTTTTCGGAATACACAAGTGTGGGCTATCCTGACCGATTTCCGTTCTATGCGCCGGCTTCTGGTGCTAAACGGCAATCTGTTTGTGCGTTCATTGTGTTTTATGGTGGTCTATGTGGGCTTCACGGCATTGGCTTCCCGCTATGGCGATACCGAATTGGCGGTCTCGGCGATAATGATGAAACTCTTTATGCTGTTCTCCTATTTTATTGATGGTTTCGCGTATGCGGGAGAGGCATTGGTAGGGCGGTTTATCGGCGAAAAACAGATGAATCTAGTCAAAAACGCTATTCGCATACTTTTCATTTGGGCTATGGGCATTGGCGGAGTGTTTTCCGTGTTGTATGCCGTGGCGGGCGAACCGTGTATCCGCTTGCTAACTAACGACTTGTCTGTTATCGATGGCGCGGCACCGTATATGGGGTGGCTGATAGCAATGCCGATTGTTTCAGCACTGGCATTTTTGTGGGATGGCATTTTTGTTGGGGCTACGGCAGGCAAAGAGATCCGCAATGGTATGATTTTTGCTGCAATAGCGTTTGTATTCGGCTACGGACTTACTTATCAATGGTGCGATGTGCAGGCCCTATATATAGGCTATTTTTCCCACCTTGTGGCACGAATGGTGTATATGACATTCAAATGGAAAAGTATCTATGATAGAGAAGTTGGAAAATCGCAAATGGAAGGTACTCAAAACTGAGAAACTGCTCAGCAAAGGTATCTGGCTCAATGTGCGTCAGGATACGGTCGAACTGCCCAACGGCGCAGTCCTGCCTACCTATTTTGTGATGGAGTTTCCGTGTTGGATAAATGTGATTGCTATCACCAAGGACGGACAGATGGTTATGGAGGACCAATACCGTCATGGATTGGGCGAGACGCGCTACGAGTTGGTGGCAGGGGTTATCGACCCGGGCGAGACACCTCTGGAGGCTGCCAAGCGCGAACTGAGCGAAGAGACGGGATACGAAGGCGGAGAATGGCAGCAGTTTATGGTCTTGTCGCCTAACCCGGGCAACCACAACAACCTCTCTTATACGTTTCTTGCCACGGGGGTGGAGAAGGTGCGGGAGCAACACCAGGAGAAAACAGAGGACATTCACGTGCATATCATGACCCAAGCCGATGTGCGCCAACTATTGGAGCAGGGCGAAATCATTCAGGCCCTCCACGCCGCACCGCTTTGGAAATACTTTGCTACACAAAAATGATGTAAGTGTGAAAAATCGTTATCTATACATAGTATTAGTAGTGGCTGTTGGAGCGATTCTGCGTTTCAATGGATACCCGTCGTATGCGGTGGAGACCATCGCACCGGATTGGGTTACTATCTCCTCGGAGCAAGAGCAGACTCTCTCCGCCACAGACTATGTATCCGATTTTGCATTGTCCGGCTATTCGCCTGCATTGGCGAACAATGCTTTCGCGCGTCGCTATGAGACACATTCGCGGACGGTGCAAAACGATTTTTCCAATGCACGCACTCCTAATTTTGCCCTTTTCATAGCCGAAGAATCGGCTGTTTCACATCGTCTGAATACCGATATATCCTATGCGGAGACTCTGGTTGTCGGTCTGCCGACCGAGGATATATCTTTTCCATTTAATACTTTCTGGTAATTGTCTGCTTTGTAGGGGGTTCATATTGTGCTAATAGGAGTATGAACTTGTATAGGAGCGATGCGTTTAGCATTGTTCTCGCTATTGTCAATCCGGCAATAATTTACAAACTCACAAACTTACAAATTACCTATATTATGGATACTTCAATTATTATCCTGACATTGGTCTTTTTGGCAATGTTCATTGTTCCTTTTTGTGTGATTGGTCTGATGAATCGCCACAAAGAGAACGAACACAATCAGGAAAATGCTAAGACAGAGTCGGTGGAAACCGATAAGTTAGGCAAATAAGATAAAAAATAATTAACAATAGATGAGTAAGGCTGCCGAAAAGGGCAGCCTTATTTTGTTATAGGATAGTTATATGTTGGTTATAGGATAGATAAGGTTATCCACCTCACATCCTCCTGGCATCCACCTGTGTTTTCCGGGAATTGGTTTCGTTCCGGATGTTAATTCTTAATCAGAAAATGTCTTATTTAGATATTATCCTAATCGCCGTCGGTTTGGCTATGGATTGTTTTGCGGTGAGCATAACGCATGGTTTGTCGTATGACCGTAGCCGTAAGCCGTTGGCATACTATGGTCCGTGGCTGATGGCGGTGATGTTCGGCTTGTTTCAAGGCGGAATGCCGCTTGTCGGTTATTTTGCAGGTACACTCTTTGCTGATTTTTTCTCCAAGTTTGCCCCGTGGATTGCTCTGATTCTGTTGGCAGGCATTGGTGGAAAGATGATTTGGGAGTCGCTCCACCCGAAAGATGAGGAGAAAACATGTGCTGATTTCTCTTTGAAACACATCTCGGCTTTGGCGATTGCCACTTCAATAGATGCTTTGGCAACGGGCGTCATCTTTATTCCTGTGCCGGAAATGTTGTGGATTGGGGTAGGGATTATTGCGCTGGTAAGTTTCCTTTTTTCCGTTGCGGGCTATAGCATTGGTGCTTTTGTAGGGCAAAAATTCCATTTCAATGTTGAACTGCTCGGTGGTGTCATTCTGATTATTATCGGCTTGAAAATCTTTGTAGAGGGAATATTTTTCTAAAAAACATACACTATGAGAAAGCATATTTTCAGTTTCTTCCTGTTGTTTTGCGGCACTCTTGCTGCACAGCAATCTTTGCAATCAAACAGCGAATTGCGAACCGCAATAGTCAATACAGACCATTCGGTTTCAATCAACATCTTTGCTCCAATGGCGCAGCAGATTATTCTAAATGGAGAACTGACTGCCAATCAACCGCAACCGATGTTGCGTGATACTAATGGGGTATGGTCATATACCACCTCGCCACTAACCTCAGATCTCTATCTTTATTGGTTGGATATAGACGGGGTGCGTGCATTAGATCCCGGTAACTCGCATGTCATTCGGGACATTAGTTTTTTGTACAACTATGTGATTGTAGAAGATAAATTAGGATTGTATGGTACACAGCAAGTACCGCACGGCACTGTGGAAAGTACGTGGTATCATAGCAACAAAACCAATACGGACAGACGCTTGACGGTTTATTTGCCGGCGGGATATGAGCAGAGTCGGGGCAAATATCCGGTTTTGTATCTGCTGCATGGCAGTGGTGGTGATGAGCAGGCGTGGATAGAATTAGGACGTGCTGCACAGATATTGGATAACTTGATAGCACAAGGTAAGGCGGAACCGATGATAGTGGTAATGCCCAATGGCAATATGAGCGAAGATGCTGCTCCCGGGTGTGGAGTAAAGGGACTGGTACAGCCGAATATACCTGCTGCACATCGTATGGATGGTTTCTTTGAGGAGTGTTTTCCCGAGATTGTCCGATTTGTAGATGCACGTTATCGTACTATGCGCAAGGCTAATGGGCGTGCGATTGCAGGCTTGAGTATGGGTGGGTATCATAGTTATTGGATTTCACTCAACTATCCCGATATATTTGGCTATGTGGGCTTGTTTTCTGCCGTATATCATTATGGCGACGATATGCCACAGGCTGTTTATCAGAATGAGACGGAAAAGTTGGCTGAACTCAGGAACAATAAACCGCTCTATCGTATCTATATAGGGAATGAAGATTTTCTCTATACACAAAATGTAGAGCAACGCCAATTATTGGATTCGCTGCAATTTCCTTATGCTTATACGGAGTCGGCAGGAGGACATCAATGGACGAATTGGCGGCATTACCTCGCCGACTTTGTTACTTGTTTGTTTCATTCTCTATAGGGATTATAACATAAAAAGAAACTGCCTGAAATACATCAAGCAGTTTCTTTTATTTATATCAGATTATTAATGAGTTATTTAACCTCTGTACCCAAGATGGTGTACTCCACATTGTTCTTGCGGATGTAGATTTGTCCATCACGTACAAACTTAACGGATTTCTCTTTCTCTACAAATACATTGCTATTTGCTGTTTCGCTGATAATCTCGTAGGTAGCACCTGCATTGGTTTGGTATCCGTGTTTCTCCGGCTTGTCTTCTTCTGCAGCCTTGTAGTAGTGTTGCAAGTTGCCGGTAACGGCTACTTTGTCACCTACTTTTAAGTCTTGACCACCTTTTACGCGGTATGCTTGGAACTCATAAGCAGGTGCTTTGAGGTCATCACACATATAGAAAGAGATGTTCTTATACTGGTCGCTGTATGCAGACGAAATACTGTCAATATAACCCGTGATAACATATACTTCCTTGCTTACCTTACCATTTTCAAGAGCCTTAACAGCAGCCAATGCCTCTGCTACATTTACTTCAACGGTGTCGATTTGTACATTGCCTTTCTCCAAAACAAGACCATCACCTACCAACTCGAGGGTAGAACCGAACTTCTTCAGTTTACCGGTCAAGCGTACTTTGTCACTAATAGCAGCATAACCGTCTTTCATGGTTACATTGTAAGCTTGAAGGTCTTTACCGTTGTCTTCGCAAGTAACATTGAACTTCTGCGTATTGTAGTTGTCGTTCTGCTCAAGAACCGATGTAACAACAGCCTCTACAATGAATACATCTTGTGTATTGTCGTCGTCAGCCAAAGCCTCGCATTCCTCAACAGCCTCGCATACTGTGGCTTTGATGGTATCAATCTTCACAACGGCACGCTCCAAAATGGTGACATCGCCATTCTTCATTTCGTAGGTCGTACCATAGCGCATCAAGAAACCTTTGATGACCACTTTGTCACCTATATTTAGCGCAGCCTCTCCTTCTGGCATATTGCACCAATACCCCTCGAAGGTCTTTTTGCTGCCTTTCACATCGTCCATCCAGAAAGTTTGTTGCCCTTTGCTGATTCTGCCATCGGTGTTTGTAACATACCCTGTTACGGCAACGGAATCCTTACCTTGTTCCTTGTCTTGTAACAATGCTGCAGCTGCTGCTGCTTCAGCGCAGGTCATGTTCTTGATCTCTGCGCTCATACTCATAGCGGCAATAACCGCCATGCATAATGTGAGAATCTTCTTCATAATAATTTAATTTAAAAAAATGAATAATTGGTTATTTTGTATAACGATACTCCTGCGCCGGTAAAAGACGCAGAAGTATCTGTTGTTTTACTCTTCCTTTTTGTCTGTAGTTTCCGGTTCATACACAAGGAGGTTTTGTATCTCCCATGTCGGCGCAGATGTCAGTTCACCCGTTGTGGTATTGTATTGGAAAGCAATGACAATGCTTTGGTTATTATACTTACTGAGGTCGAAATCGCCCGTGGAAATGAACAACCAACTGGAACCATCGGGAATAGAATCAGGGAATTGCAGATGTTCCCATTCTGTGGTGGTAACATCACCTGTATAGTTGTTGGTAACCATCACTTTGAGCCAATCTTTATTGTATGCTTGGTTGCCATAGCGTATTGCGTGGTCGAAGTGCATTTTCGGATTGACACTCTTCTTGAGGCGGATAGAAGGACTGATAAGCCAATCTTCTACGGGGTGATTGACACCGCTAACGTATGCCGAAGCCGTCATACCATACGATGCCTGATAACGCCAAACATAACTCAGACCATCCAAATTGATATGCTGGATTGTGAAATCGGCTTGTCCGTTGTTTACAAAAGGTGTGGTGTAGTATGTGGAAATATCTGCCACCCAATTGTCGTTGCGTACAAAGTTCATTTCCTCTGTAGTATAGCCCGTATTCATAACGAAGTCGGTGCCATCGTAGGTGAATTCGTCAGCAGTCATACCCGTGCTGCCATTGTATGCCACAAGGTAAATATCCTTTTCCGCCGCATACGGATAAGTGAGACGAAGATACTTGCCAATTATAGCCTGCGGATTAGCAATTGAGGTACTGCCGAGTGCATCGTAGATATCAGTTGGCAATGCGAAATATGCTTTCACTTGGTCATTGGTATAGAGTGTCCATGTGCCTTGGTTCAACTGATAAATCACAGATTTGCAGATAGTATCTTGAGTCAGCGGTTCTTTGGTTACCATACGACGCGCAATCGCCTTACTGCCGGCAGTATGACTCACATAGACCGCATCGTTCAACTGGGGTTCTTCGTTTACTTGGCTATATTTACCACGAATGGTAATTTGATCGCCTTGTTTAATACCCTTGTCCTTCCATACTTTGTTGCCGTTCTCATCCGAGAGTCCGTACACATAAATGGAGTCTTTGCCATCTACCAGATAAAAACGCCCGTAGATTGTGGATTTGATAGAACCAACCACACCTTTCAGTTGGTGTTCTACGGTTTCTTTTGCTTCCAATAGTTGTGCGATTGTACACTCATAGGGTAGGGGAGCATAGATGGTGTCGGGGTCAGTATTCAGGCTCTTGTAGGTCAGAACGATAATTTTGCCCTCGGTAGCCGTCTTAAATTTAGCAGCCAAAAATTCGGGTATGTTGGGTTCTGCGGTAGTGGTCAGATAGTCTGCGCCACGTCCTCCCCAAATGGTTTTATAATCCTCGTCTGTCAGTGTGTAGCCTGTTGCGCTCATAAATGGCAATACTCGGGCAGTCTTACCTTTGTAATATGGATAATAGACCTTGAAGATAGTGCCTTTATCCAAATAGGGGAAAGTATTTGCCATAAATGTCGGCACATAGATGTCGGCATCGGCATTTTCATTAAACGCCTTGAGTGTAGCGATGTCTTTCCATGCCTGGTATGCAGTGGAGTCTTCAGCGGTACATAGTGCCAAAGCGCGTTTCTCATATTCGGAACCTTTCTTTGTGATTTGTCCCAAGTCGTCCGCTGTGAGCGTATATATCATATCCGTACGGACATCCGAGGGTTTGTATCCTGTGTTGCCCAATTGTTTCTCATCGAAGAAATTTTCGCACGACACCATAACCAATGCCAACGCGGGGAGAATATATTTTATAGTCTTCATATTCATAAATATTTTGCTATTTAACCATTAGAATGCCAGTTTCAAACGGATATTCCATTGACGACCTTTGTTGTAGAAGAAATAGATATTGTCTATTGTGTTCTCTGCTATCGATTGTGATACTGCTGTTGCACTCCATGCTTTTTCAATATAGTGTTGATTGAGTACATTTGTTACGTTTGCAGACAAAGTTGCACGCAGGGCGCCCATATCAAAGGAGTAACTTGCGCGCATATCCAAAGAACCGCCTACGGGACAGCGATAGGGTTCAACGATATTAACCGTCTTGCCAACACTCAAGTTGGAACCGGAGAACGAGTAGTAGGAGTAGTTGCGATCATACAATGTATATTCTCCACCTATGCGGAAACCTTTGAACGGCTTGAACAGAATACCGAGGCTGGCAGTTGTCTGTGCTTGACCGCCTACGTGGATATTTTCAAGGTTTATTTTTGCCCACGCGTGCTCTTTGCCTTCTTCTGTGCTGCCGGGAGTGGTGGTCTCGCCTTTTGAAGTAACAGCATTGCCGTGTTCGTCGTAAATATAACCGACTACATCTTCACCTTTCCAACGCCAGTCGCCCAACGAGAGCATTGCGTTTATCTCCATCCATTTCAAAGGACGTGCTTTCAACTCGAACTCCAACCCCATGTGTTGTGCATTAACGCCGGTCATATTGATATAGCCTGTTTCCTGGTTATCCAACGTAGTGGATTTAGACATAGTCTTATCCATCCAACGAGTGTAGTAGCCGTTGAATACAAGATTCACATACTCATTATGGAATCCGTATCCTGCTTCCACAGACGCAATCTTCTCGTTGGCTGCGTTGCGGTTGAACGCATGGCTGGTGTTGGCTGTCATAAAAGCACCTTGGAATTTCGGCGCACGGCTGATGAAACCTGCATTGACAAAGAGGTTGTTATGGTTGTTAATGTTATAGTTCAAACCGCCTTTGATAGTACCACCGGCGAAACCTATCGTTTCCGAACGCTGGTGATCTTCATCATAGTAGAAACGATCTACACGCCAATAACTGGTATAAGAGAAAGACCCATTGAGGAAAGCAGACAGATGTTCTTGATTCCACTCCAATGTAGCAAATGCTCCCTCTTGCATCACGTGTCCTGTGTAATCGCGATAGACAATATCGCCTACGGTGTGTTTGGCGTATGTCCAATTCGGATCATTGCGATGGATATTATTGTTTGCCGACACACTATTGGCACGCGTAGCATCAATAAAATAGGCTCCGCTCATAAGGTCGCTGATAACTGCAGTGTGAATACCTTGATAGTAGCGAAGGTCAATACCGGCGGTCAAATCAAGGCGTTCGTCAAGAAACTTATTGTTATAGGAACTGACAAGACCATACCAGTTGTGATAGTTTCTGTTTTCGCAAATGACAAGTTGCGAACCGCTTTCGCTGGCAGCATTCAAGTCTTCTACGGCTCCGTAGTCGAATGTACCGTCTTCGCGACGGAAGGTAGTGCAAAGTACACCATTGTAAGCACCGCGTGTCAGGTCAGAATAACTATATTGCGAATACGGACTCGGCTCACCAGTGTTTCCAAAGCCACGACCAATAGAGGTGTAGAGCGATGTGGACAAGTTGGACTTATAGTCAATTTGCCATACGTGGTTCAGCGAAATCTGAGGTTTGTGGTATTGGTTTGTTGTGGAAGAGCGGCGCTGTCCGTTCTTGTCGTATCCGAATGTCGGATTGTAGCGGTACATCGACTTCTCGCCCATATAGTTCTGTACTTGCTGCCAGCCTTCGATTGTCAAACCGTCCTGTGAGCTGCGCTTGTTGTGAGTCTGAGGAGCGCCAAATGCGGTCAGCGACAATTGGTGGGCGTCGTTGATGCGTTTGGAGATGTTGATAAACCAGTTGTAGCTGTTGAAGTCTGTGCCCTGGATATATCCGTCGCCTGCACGGTGGGAGAACAAAGCGGTCACTGCCCATCCGTTTTTCATCAAGCCTGTCGAGAACGATACGCCTTCCTGGTGCAGTCCGTCGTTGCCCATGCTGTACCATACGGAGCCGCCTTTCTTGGCATCGAGCGATTTGGTGATGATGTTGATTGTACCGCCGACTGAAGGAGTCGATACAATCGATGCGCCAAGACCGCGCTGTGTCTGCATTGATGATGTCACGTCGCTAAGGCCTGCCCAGTTGCTCCAATAAACACCGCCCCATTCCATATCGTTGACGGGGACACCGTTGATCATGACTGCGACGTTGGCGGCTTGGAAACCGCGCATGTTGATTTTTGAGTCTCCATATCCGCCACCGTCTTTTGTGGCCCATACGCCTGGAGTGGTTTTCAGAACTTCCGGAAACTCTTGGTTGCCCAGTTTCATGTCGATGACGCGGGCACTTACTTCCGAAATGGCAACTGGCGTCTCGCGTGTCTTGGCAATCGACTGCGTAACGACTACGTCGCGGAGCATCTGTGATGCTGCCTCGAGGCGAACCTCGCCCAAATTGCCTTGCGACTTTTTAAGCACTGTCTTGTAGCCGACATAGCGGATCTCAACGTCTTTGGAGCCTTGCGGCACTTCAATCTGGAAAAATCCGTCGATGTTGGTTACAGTTCCGATTTTTGTCCCGGGGATAGTGATGGTGGCTCCGATTACAGGTTCGCCCTGCTCGTCAACCACGCGGCCACGGCAATTGCTATGTCCGGCAGCAAGAAGTTGCGCCGTCGATAGGAAGATTGCGGTAGCTAAGAGGAGTAGTCTCTTCATGCTGTAGGGATTTAGTTAATTTTAAAGAATAGAATATGTTAATTTTTCAATTTTTTAATTAATTGAACTGCCAATTCAAAACTTCGTGAAAACCACTATGCAAAATTAGACTTTTTGTGTAACGAATGCAAATTTAAGCCAATAAAAACTACGCGTTGTCACCAAGATGTTAAAATTCAAGGTGTGCAATGCCATGCAGGAGGATGCCGTCGTCTGAGACTCCTTCCGCCTGAACCGTAAATGCAGAGCCGCGCGGCAGCGAGGATTTAGGAATGGTTATTGTTGCATTGCCGTTGCATAGCCTGACATTCCCGTTCCAATAAAGGATCATGCTCTTCGCATTCTCGGAAGAGTGAACATGCTCAGGCTTCTGATAGCCTAATGGCTTGAACCGTGACACTCGGTTCAATGTCATGCCGTCAAGAGATGAGGCTCCGTTTTTCAGCGTGATTGAGATTACTCCCGGGCCGCCTTTGGCTCCCCAGATGGCTGCGCTGCCGGTTTTGAACACGTCGATGCGTTCCACGTCCTGCATTTGTATTATGTCAAGGTCGTAGTCGCCATCAAGAATCACACCGTCGATTGCGATGGCGGCATGCGACTTGCCGTAGACTGAGATCTTGCTGCGCACATAAGCTGTGTCGCCTTTCATGTATATTCCTGGAATGCGTCTCAGCACTTCGTGGATGCATGTGGCGTCGATATATGCAAGTTGGTCTGCGGTCATGGAGAAGTCTGCCATGCCGGAGAACGTTCCGTTGTGCTTGTCACGTCGCGCGGCGGCTACGTCAACATTGTGGAGA
>USNU01000010.1 GCA_900556095.1 uncultured Bacteroidales bacterium
CCACCCGGTATCCACTCGGTATTTTGTGCATATATGCATACGCAACTATAACGCTGCAAAGTTACAGCGTTTCCTTTGTTTGCACAAGCATAAAATGCCGCAATATGTAGAAAAATTGGTGTGTGGGTCAGTGTGCGTTTCTAAAGAAATGTCAGATTGAGACAATTGCAGGCAGTGGGGGCTATGGCACTGCCACCTTCACCCGGAGTGGGTGTGGGAGTGGTGCTTGGTTGGGGTGGATAGGCACGCTCGTACTCTACGGCGGCGAGGATGAAAGGTCCTAAGGCTTTGCCCTCTGAGGCATCATTGATATGAGTGTCGTTATCTTTACCCAGATAGTAGTTGGCAGTCCCCGGACGTTTCTCATCCAATCCGGCGGACTCGCAACTCTGTATGATCTGAATATCTCCCTTGGATTGCTTACATATAAAATGAGTAACCACTCCTTCGAACCCTCTCTTTGCCAACTCTTTGTATGTAACCGTTGCTCCCGATTTGTCGGTAGTGGTACCGGTGAGCAAGCCCAGACGTATCGCTTTGAGGTAGGCATAGACAAACATAGACGAGGCGGAAGACTCTATATAATTAGGGTTGGTAGCCCCGGAAGGTATAGTGCCATTGTCGTAACGCAATAACTGAGTCCAACAATGTGTACTCGGATCTTGCCTTTGCGCCAGCCCATCTGCCATCAGAGTGAGATAGTACAGCAGGCGTGTTCGACTATCTACATTAGTAACCTGTTTGCCATCAGGATAGGTGAATGTAGTACGGACATCTATTCCCGCTGGCATAAATTCCAATATATCCACCAACGCAGCAAACAGCCACCCTGCACCTCGTCCCCATGCCTCTTGCGAATGGAAAGTATCCGCAGCGGGCTTCCATGTATAATTTTCACTCAGGGCAGCAGTCATACCATGGAAAAACAATTTGTCAGACGGACTATATGTGTAGCGGCAAACGATATCCAACTGATTTGCAATATCTTTCCAATCGTTTTCCCAATCGGCATACGAAGATGCCGACTGAAACACGCCTAACCATTCCGCCCACATGGCAGGACCCATATACTGCCCATCGCACCACATCTGATAAGGGTAATTCCCCTTATGGAAAAAGCCACCTATGGCATCAGATTGCTTTGCATTATTATAACTGGTGTAGTTGCCTATTCCGATACGTGCGTGCTTGTTTTTGAGTAGCGAAACGGCATTCGTCATCTGGTCTTGGCACCACGAATAATTCTTCAACCGATACAAATCCGAGAAGACCTTTGCCGCATTAAGCCAATCGATATCATCTTGATGTTTGTCTGAAAACAAAGTCTGCCCTTTCGCTTTATTGGTTGCCCATGTATCAATGGCAGCAAGCCAAGGTTGACTAAACGCCGAATCTTTGTAACATTCTATTGCATCCAGCACAGCGCGCGCCACTAATCCCGGTACATAATCCCAACCATCTGCCTTTGCCTTTGTGATTCTATAAGGTGAAGCAAATCCGAATCCACGAAGACGCGGGCTGTAATTTTCACTCTTATTGGCATAACTACCCAGACGCGAATTGATAATCCAACGCGAATACAATGTGTCGCTATTGAATGTAACAGGCGTGAGGTTTTCGCCTGACACTTGAATACGCTTGATTTCTGCCTGCATGGCGTGGGGCAGGAATAGGGCGAGGAGGAGAGCAAAAAGAAAAGTGTGTTTCATACGGAGGGTAGTATGGGTGAGTAAAAAAGTATAACGAGTACAAAGGTACCGTTTTGCGTGCATATACACAAACTTCCGCCGAAATATCAACAAGATGTACCTATTAATGCACCTACCTATAGTGTAAGAAGGGTGTGTTTTGCCTTTACGGGGCTACATATCGCTAAGCAGGAACCCCATATACATTGGCAGTGTCAGCAGTGCATCGGTTCGTCCAACATTGTAGTCCCCTAATTTGATAGCATGTGTAATATGATATTTTTCGGGATGCCCCAGCACCGTTCGCAGTGATTTGGCGCATGCACCTTTTTCTAATAGTAGCGCATGTGAATTATGTTTGATTTATAGTGGTTTAATATGAACGATACACTTTTTGGAACGAATTGTGTGCTGTTTTTCACACTTTTTGGAACGAATTGTGTGTCGTTTTTTACACTTTTCGGGACGAATTGATTGTGCAAAGGTACGTTTTTTAATTTGATTGTACAAGATATTCGGGCTGATAGACTGCTTTTTTATCCGTTTTGTGGTTACTTTGGTGGTTGCTTCGGTTGCGTCGGGGGGGCTATCGTGGGTTTATCGGGGGTCTGTCGTTTTATAAAAAGGGGACTGTCCGACTATAGTTGTCGGACAGCCTCTTGGGTACATTCTGAGAAACAACCGGATAGATTGTCTTTGGATGTAATGGGGATGTTTATTTCTGCGTGCAGGTTGATTTTTTGTGTCGGAAAGATACATACAGCGCATATCCTGCGGATAGCAGCAGCAACGGGAGCAGCATATTGCCGATGGGGGCACCGTTATATTTGTCATCCTCCTCGTCCGGCGGGTTTGGATTGACATTGCTTCTGCGTGGTGAAGGTGATGATGCCGTTGCCATTTCGGAGGGCATATAGGTAATACCATCCTCACCAATGGTAAAAGGTGCGGTTGCTATAGCGCGGAAACCCGTGCGTGCAGGTGTTTCTATTTCCGGTTGGTTCTCCCAATAGGAGGTAGTAGAGCGGAACGGCATTACGCTCGGGAAATCATCCGCCCATAGGGTTATACAGATGCAAGTCAGCAAGCAAAATATGATAAATCTATATTTCATTGTCAGTGTTATGTTGGTGTGTTTTTTAGCGGGTTACTTTGCGGACAATCCGTGTATTTTCTCCATTGATGTGTATCAAGTAGACTCCTTGTGTGGCAGGCAGTATGATGTCAGCCATAGCCTCGGCGGTGTGCGAGATGGCGCACAGGCGTCCTGCTGCATCATAGATACCGATACTCAAGTTTTCACCTGCGGGGTTGTTGATTCGCAATATGCCGTTTTGGACAGAGATGTCTGCCAAGTTGGTAGGTGTCTGTGCCTCGATAGGTGTGGAGGATATGTAGAAACGATTCGGCATATCGTTTTCGCCTGCGAGGAAAGTGTACGTGTTCCAATCGGTAATCAGTGTGGACTTTCTCTGCTGTATATCATTGAGGTACAACATACGTCCTGTATAGCGGAAAGAGAATGTATATTGATTCTCCCTTCCCGATTCAAACCCGAGTGTAGTACCATCGATGTCAGATAATGCCAACACCGCCATATTCCCCAACGGGCTAATGGCATACAGAGAAGCCGAGCGCCCGTCGCCGCTCATAAACTCTGCCTCCCAACCGTTGTCAAAACGATCGGAGAATGCTTCGTCCTCCAATAAATAAAGGGATGTATGTGTGCGATTGTCTGCCACGGTAACATGCATCATTGCCACTTGCCCTTGTTTTTCCGCAGTGCGTTTGGGGGCATACAAAGGCTTGTTGATGTCGGTTGAGTTGCTGCGAACCAAACGGTCGTAGTCCAAATAAAGCGAGGTTTCGGTAGTGGTCAGCACATCAAATGCCTGCATAGCAGGGATTACTTTCGGTCCGGCATATCCGCTTTGTTTGGCAACATTGACAGGGATAGACATCCATTGTCCGGCAGTGGTGGTAGTTTGGTCTCCTGCGGTAGGTCCGCTTTCCGGGTCCCGCCCGGTATTGTAGATATAGACTGTTGCGGGCGCAGTACCAAAGTCGGTATCAATCATCTTATCTATGCGGATAGGCGCAGTCCATGAATTACCAATCATATTTGTACCCTTGTATGCCTCGGTTGCATTACTGATAGTAAGCGGGATGTCGCGATTGACAGCCGTAGCCAAGGTACCTTGCAATGTATATGTAACACGTTCATTTTCTGCAACACCCGTAGAAAGACCATATCCGCGGAATTGTTCCAACGAAGTGCCATCTGCTTTGCGCACCCATCCGTCCGGTTCTGACCACAGCCACGTGTAAGAGCCGTTGAAACATTGCGGCACTTGTGCCTCTTGGATAGGTACACCTACATATTGCCAGTATTTTTTGCGTTTGCCGTCCACCCACTCGAAATAGGCTTTTGAGTAGAGTTGTACGGTAGCCGCTAATTGTTCGTCGGCATCTGTAGTGTGAATCAGTGCTCCTGTGGCTGTTTCCGAAGACAGAATGGTAATCATCCGTGGGTCTGAAACCGATTGTGTGTTATGTTTGTCATTGCGGCTTGGTATAGCCCATATCTTGCCATTGGCAACCAGAGCACCTGTCGGATTGATAGTCAGCGTATTGCCTTGTACAATCTTGATAGCGGAAGCGGTAGCATTCGGCTTATCAACAATGCAGTTTGCGGCAATCTGTACGTTTTGTTCTTTGAGCGGCACACGCCCGTTGTCCCAGTTGGCGGGGTTTGACCACAGGTTGTTGCCACTACCTTCTCGTTTGGACTCGCCGCCATTATCAAAGGTGATTGAGCAGTCGCTCACGTGAATCGGGTCGTTTTGCAACAGATACTCCAAACCTTTGATAATCGCCTGTTGCCCGATAGGGGTAATCAACGAAGTGGCATCTGCATTGACAGACAGCACGAGCATACGCGCATTGATGTTGGCTTGGCGTTCGCAGCAGGTAACGAGCGAACCACTTCCCCCGTCGGAGATAATGGCGATATTGACAAAGTTGGCGGCATCTACAGCCTTGAAGCCCTGCAAGGCTTTGTTGCTGTCGTATCCGCCTTTGGAAGTAATACGTACCACGATATTGCCGTTGGCGTCATAGATGATCTTGTTGGCATAGTCATCATCTGTGGGAGCAGTACCTTTATAATCAGCCAGTCCCTCAAAGATACCATGTGCCAAACACAAGACCGTCATATCTTTTTGCGTGGAAGACGGTTTTGCCGGATTTCCGGTGAAACCTTTGTCTTTCCATGTAGGAAATTCCTCTTTTGCCATGTGGGCTTTGAGCGACAGAAGCGGGCGATAGTCCACTAATTTTGCCAATGAGTCAATGACAGGCACAATTGTTTTTCCTTTACTGCCAATGCCGGTGCGTACAAAGTCGGTAAGTACAATAATGTCGAATGGCTCATAGTTAAGTATATTGAAATCGGCATAGCCATTCACCGGTACCGCCTCAAATTGTTGCTTGATTTCGGCATATAAAGGTAATTCTTTGGTAAAATCGGTAGCATCAGCACCTCTACCGGTTTGTGTATAAATATCTGCTCGGTTGATACCTTCTATGAAGTCACCGTGCAGTTTTAAGTCCGATTTGTCACGCGAGGGACGGTTCGGATCTGCTCCTGAGACGATAAATGCCAATGCGGGGCGATCGATAATGCGGATTGCGATAGAGTCGGCATAAGCGGTGCTTAATTTACCACAATTATCATAAGGTGTGAGTGTAACCATGATTATATCGCCTGCTTGCCATCCGAGAGATGTAGGAATGTTGTTAAGCGATGTGGTAACGGTGTAGCGTCCTTGGGCATCAGTGGCATCCGATGTCTGTAAGAATGTAAGGTCTGTGGCGTCGATCTCTGTGCGCACGTCATTGCGTTTGTGGACAGCGGACAACAGGCAGTCCTTGCTGTTGCCGCTTGCCGATTTGTAGGCAAAGAGATGTCGTGTAGCCTGCTCTGCAGGGTACGTGTGTCCGGGACGATAGAATAGGAATGGCGACAGACGTACCACCTCAGGCACAGCAGCATCCTCCGCACTGGTAATGTGTGCCGTATTTTCCGATTTTACATAGCAGAATTGGTGTACTACTACGAAATAGTCGCCTACTGTCTGCACAGTGTAGGTGCTACCGGTAGCCCCGTCAATAGGTTTGCTATTTTTGTACCATTGGAACGAATATCCTGTAGTGGGATAGTCGGTATTGGTATTGGTGCCATCCGTTGATTTCATTTTTACGCAGAGCGTAATAGCGGTGTTGCAACCGAGCGACATATTGTTTGCCTCGATGACAGGTGTAGGGTCGCTGCACTCCACAATGAGCGTATAAGACGCCTCGGCGGGGCAGTAGTCGCCACTACCGTCAAACATGGCAGTAATGGTAGTTGTGCCTGCCATATAAGGTGTAATCAGGGTACCATCATCGCTTATTGTTGCTATTGCCTCGTTGTCAGAGATGTAGTTGATTATTCCATCTGCAGGCAGTCCGTTGGTTTGAAGGGAAGGTGGTATTGGTGCTGTTGATGTAGAGTTGATGGTAAATGTGTTATCTGCGTTTAGTCCTTTCCATGTAAGTGTAACAGGATAAGAACACCATTGCGCTACAAAATCATAGTTGTCAGGTAGAGGAAACGGACTAGATGGATAATACGTGTCGTTGTCTTGGTCGGTAAAACAAACAAATGTTTTGCCTGCAGGAGGTGTCAGTTCCGGCAAAGTGAGGTTGGCTCCTTTATCAATAAGGATATAATAGGACTCTGTAGTGCCGGGTTCCTTTTGCCATAGGTTTGCCTCTGCTTGGTTTTTGAATGTACCGCCATTGAGGTTGAGTGTAGCCTTTACTTTTCCCGTCGAAAGCGGAAGCCACTGCGCAATAAATGTTTGATTCTCATTGAGGACGATTGCCGCTCCAGCCCCATACTTGGTAAGGGACGCATCTTGCGCCTGATAGGATTCGAATTTGTAGCCCTCGAAAGTAGCGGTAGGCAGGGTGATATGGGAGCCTTTGGCAACCGTGATGGTGTACCATATCACTCCATTGCTCTGCACAGACTTGCTATAGCCGAGCGAGGTAGCGTTGGCTTCGTCAATGATACCTCCGCCGGGTAGAACGGTTGCTGTAACGGTCTCTACATTTGGGCATTGCTCTACCTGAATAGCATAGAAACGATCATCACCACTCAAACGATAAATCCGGATAGAACCATCCTTATTAATATCATCTTCTTGTAGTGTATAGGTGTCTATGGCAGTACTATTTGCCTTGACAGGGATTTCTGACCGTGTTTCTGTAATTGTTTTGCCATCGTCTTTCTTTATGCAGAACCCCATCTGTTTATTACTACTATTATTGTTTTTGAACGTAACATGTAGTTGGTCTCCGGCAAGGAATGTTTTTCCTGTTTTCGGTTTTAGTTCAATGTAGCCGTCACCATTCAGTTTGACTGCATCTTCTTTGACACTAGTGGAATTGTTAACAGAGACGGTTCCTGGATTTGCCTCCATGTTACTGCAATTCCCGCTTGTTTCTACTTTTGCTACAGCCTTAAAAATGACAACACAGCCGACTTCCTCTTCCCATTCGGCATAGAGGTTGATGTCGCCGTAGCGGTGGTATGGGGTGGTGTAGTCTAAGTCTTTGAGAGTAAATGTTGTTTGGCTCCAGTCGCGAACTTTCCAGTTCTTGAAGACAACGCCCTGTTTTCCTGCGGCGTTGGTAATAGCCGCTGCGTCGGTGGGTAACAGGTCCTTAGAAGCGTAGGTATAAGTGGTAGGTGTTAGTCCGTTGATGGCTTTGTTTTGACTATTGTCCTCGTTCTGTCCGTCCCAATAATATATATTGAACGAGACCGGTTGCCAAGTGGCAGTAAGTGTGAGGTCGAAAGTGATATTGTCTATTGTTGTTTGGTTGGCAGGATAGGTAGTCTTGCCATCGCTCCAGCCTGCGAACTCATATACGGTGATATTTCCACTTTCCGCTGCAATCTTGATGGTTGTGTAGTCGGGCAAAGTGAGTGCGCCACCGTCAGCCACTTGTGTGGTGGAAGTGGGGATTCCAAACGTAGTCAAACGGTCATACTCAGCCGGTCTGCCCTCTTGATAGGTGATAGTATGCGGGGCGGGATAGGTGACGGTAAGTTTAGGTGTGCCGTTGGGGTTGACCGACATTGTGAACAGGTAGGCACCCGCAATGGTGGTGGTTATCTTGGCATTGGTGTCATCTTGCCCTAAACTACCAAAGTTCCAATCCGTGCAGTTGGTAGATGTCATTGTGCCCGAGTTGCCGAACCATGTGTATGTATTGCCCACTTGGTGCTGGATCTTAAATTGGTAGGTGGTATTGGCAGCCAAAGTGATTGCCACTTGGTTGTCGGTAAACGGATGTGTTAAATCGAAATTATTGAAATCGCCAGATACATACCAACGGTTAATACACTCAATAGAGGTGTAGGTTTTCCACGAACCTGTTGACCAATTATTGTTATCCTCTGTCAGTTCATATAGATTGCTGTTCCCAATGGTTAAATCCTCCGTCCTATTCCAGACGGTACCATTATCAAAATTGTTCCCTACGGAGGAAGGGTTCATACGACAAAATATGATATTGGTGTAGTTGGCGGGGATTTGTGCCATATAGACCTCCTCACACTCGGAAACACGGGTCATATCTGCCCAACCAGTGTTTGAAGCGTCCCAATAATATACCGCAAAACGGGCGTTGTCTTGCAGCCAGTTGGAGTTGGGGTTTAAGTAAATAGTGTTGTCTGCGGCAATGGTGATTGTTGCGGTGGCAGATGTTTCAGAGCAAGAACCGGAGGAGACGATACAATGGTAGTAGGTGGTGCCCGCCTTATCGGTGGGGGGGGTATATATGGCGCTTGTTTCGCCCGTTATATCGGCAAAGGTAGTGTTGTCTGTGCTACTTTGCCATTGGTAGGTGAGTGTATCTTCTCCTGTTGCTGCAATCTGCAAAGAAGTTGGCGGTGCGCCTACGGAATATGTAGCCGAAACAGGTTGGGTGGTAATGGTCGGTGTGGTGCAGGAAGAGGGAGTATAGGTTATGGTAATACGCAATCCTAAGCCATAACTTGCCGTTATGCTGAATTTCTGTCCTTGTTTGTTGATATCCGGTATGTTTTTTAATGAATTTGTATTTATTGTTTGTTTAGATAACGAGGTGGCAGTTTTTCGATTATTCCAACTTCCAGAACCGGTCTTTGCACTCTGAGTTCCAACCGTAACACTGACGGTCGCAGAGGTATTTTTATTATTATCAGCAACCCCTTCAAATGTTATAGCAGTGATGGTAACTCCCGTAGTATTTGTAAATTCTATTGGAGTATTTTTCGCGAAAGATATTAGGTTCCATCCCGCTATTCTGCTATTATCGTTATAATTATATTGTTTCTGCCCTGTTGTAAGGGGAAAAAGAGAATGTGTTGTAGAGGCAGTTGAATAATCAATGACGCAAGTTTCTCCCCACGCCCCGCACAACAAAGCGAGTACGAAGAGGAGAATGACGGTACGGAGAGAATTAGCCAAGACGGATTGCCGAAGACGTGCGAAAACGTTTCGGATTGAAGAATGAGTTTCAGAATAACGAGTGTAGAGATGTTGCATATTGTGGTATATTTTAGATTTGCAGTTAAATGATGTATTTGGGGGCATAGGAGCCCAATTAGAAAATGTGTGCAAAGATAATGCATATTTTAAGTATGGATGTGCAAAAATTGTTAGAAGTTGTATAAAAATACGATTTTGTGTTGTATAACGTATAATTATCCATATAATTAAGCCATTATTTTTTTGTTGTTCTCCGCTAATTGGCGTTATTTTTTCTTGTTCTCCGCTAATTGCCGTTAATTAGACCATTAATTTTCTATTTCTCCATAGTATTTTCTATTATGCTCTATTTCTCTAATATTCTCCATTTCTCCATATGATTGGCATTACAGAAAGCGGACGAAATACGGTGTACCGTTGCCATTAATTTTCTATTCCTCCATTTCTCTATATTGTTCTCCGCTAATTGCCGTTAATTGAGCCATTAATTTTTTTTTCTGCTACAAAACGTTGTATATCAAAATCGGAGTTGCGGGATTCGATACGTATTTCCGCTATAAATTTATGGGATTTAGTACATAATTGGCAGAAAAGATTTGGGGATTCCGTTGCTTTTTTGTAATTTTGCAGTCTCAAATTCAGCAGTTATGGATACAGAACGTACTTTCAGGCGGAAGATTTACGCCCAAATGCAGGAGTGGAAACAAACCAAAGATGGTTCTACTGCTTTGCTAATCAAGGGGGCTCGGCGAGTCGGCAAATCAACTATTGCCGAGGAGTTCGCCAAACATGAATACAAAAGTTACATCATTGTGGATTTTGCAGACGCTCCAGCCGCACTATGGGAAGCGGTGGAGAATATCTCCGACAGAAACAACTTTTTTCTGCAACTCCAATTCATATATGGTGTGCGTTTGTATGAGCGGCAATCAGTAATTATTTTTGACGAGATACAGAAGTGCCCTAAGGTACGCGAAGCCATTAAGTACCTTGTCAAAGACCACCGGTATGACTATATCGAAACAGGTTCGCTGTTGAGCATCAAGAAACATACGAAAGATATTGTCATACCCAGCGAGGAAACCCGCTTGACTATGTACCCGATGGATTACGAGGAATTCAAGTGGGCACTGGATGATGAAGTTACCGTTCCTTTGTTGAAAGAGGCACTGGCTAATATGCAGGCGATGGGTGATGCGGTAACGCGCAAACTGATGCGGGATTTCCGGCTTTATATGCTGGTCGGCGGAATGCCGCAAGCGGTAAATACGTATCTTGATACGAACAACTTGGCAGAAGTGGACCAAAAGAAACGTGAAATCATCGAACTCTATTTGGATGATTTCTTGAAGATTGACCCTTCAGGCAAAATCTCGAAACTATTTAGTGCTATCCCTGCTCAGTTGACCGGCAATGCCTCTCGCTATATGTCCACAGGTGTATTAGGGCGAAGCGAAGAACAGGAGACCATGGATGAATTTCTGCGTGATATGGAAGACAGTATGACCGTTAATTTTGCTCATCATGTCAATCATCCTAATGTAGGGTTGCCCTTGCATACAGACTATGGACAATATAAACTCTATATGGGTGATACGGGCTTGTTCATCACATTGGCGTTTTGGGACAAGAGTGTAACGGACAATGAAATCTATCGGAAATTATTGAGCGACAAACTCCCTGCAGATTTAGGCTATGTCTATGAGAATGTGGTGGCGCAAATGCTGGTGGCTGCAGGAAACCGCTTGTTTTACCACACTTGGCGGTCTGCTACATCAAACCACAACTATGAGGTGGACTTTCTCCTTTTCCGTGGGAGCAAACTATGTCCGATAGAGGTAAAATCGTCAGGCTATAAGATGCACAAGTCGTTGGACGAGTTCTGCAAGAAGTTCTCGGCATATATCGGCAACCGGTATCTAATCTATACCAAGGATTTGCACAAGGACGGAATGACCCAATTGGTTCCTGTCTATATGACGGGGCTACTATAAAATCTCAAAAAAAGGAATATGTAAACGGTGTACCGTTAATTAAGGCTATAATTATCTATATATATTGCGGGGGTCGTATTTTTTTTGTAATTTTGCAGCGGTATTTTTGTTTTATGTTTTTATGATTATGGAGAGAAAAATACGTTTGTCGGCTGTAGTGGCGGTGCTGCTATGGTGTATTATGCCCGCTATGGCGGAGGATGTGGTCTATCTGACTACGGAACAGTTCAAGGCGCGAATCTTCGATTATACGAAAGAGAAAGAGTGGAAATACAAGGGGGACAAACCTTGTGTGATTGATTTTTATACCACGTGGTGCGGTCCATGCAAGCGGCTTGCCCCGATAATGGAAGAACTGAGCCAGCAGTACTGCGACCAAGTGGTGTTCTACAAAGCCGATACCGAGCGGGAACGCGAACTGGCATACGTGTTCCGGATATCGAGTATCCCGCAAGTGATGTACATCCCCGTGGAAGGCAAACCCGCATTGCTGAAAGGATTGTACCCGAAAGAGGAGATAGTGAAGATAATTGAGGATTTCCTGCTGGGGGGGAAACGTTAATCTGTTGTTCTCCGCTAATTGCCGTTATTTTTTTGTTCTCCGTATAATTGCCGTTTTTTTGTTCTCCGCTAATTGCCGTTAATTGAGCCATTAATTTTTTTTGTTCTCCATATAATTCTCTGTTATATTGTGTAATTCGCAAAAAAGCAGTACCTTTGCGGCTGTTTTTGATAGAAATAATAAACTTAATAATATAAGTTGGGGCATTCCAAACATAGAGTAAGTCCCCGTTCCTTTTTTATTT
Source organism: uncultured Bacteroidales bacterium (assembly GCA_900556095.1). Taxonomy (GTDB): domain Bacteria; phylum Bacteroidota; class Bacteroidia; order Bacteroidales; family Paludibacteraceae; genus Colicola. Next base: position 12,075 of record USNU01000010.1, read on the forward strand.
ACCTTTTGCGCAGATATAGAAAAGCGCAGTTGTCTAAAGTACGCGGATGCAAAAGTCTGACTTTATCATTGAGGTAAACCATGTCTCGAAACAGTTTGAGGATGGTAAGTTTGCCTTAGACGATGTGAGCCTTCAGGTTAAGAAAGGCGAGTTTGTAACAATCTTAGGTCCTTCGGGCTGCGGTAAGACCACTCTGCTGCGATGTATTGCAGGTTTTCAGGTGGCGACGTCGGGAGATATTCTATTGAACGGCAAAGACGTAACGGATATGCCGCCGCACAAGCGCCCCGTGAATACGGTGTTTCAGAAGTATGCCTTGTTCCCCCATTTGAATGTATTTGAGAATGTGGCTTTCGGTTTGAAACTGAAAGGTGTGGCGAAAGCCGAGATGGAGAAGCGCGTAAAGAAAGCGCTTAAGATGGTGAGTATGTCGGACTACGAGTATCGCGATGTGGATTCGTTGAGCGGCGGTCAGCAGCAGCGTGTAGCGATAGCGCGTGCTATCATCAACGAACCGGAAGTGCTGCTATTGGACGAACCGTTGGCGGCACTCGACCTGAAGATGCGCAAGGACATGCAGATGGAGTTGCGCGAGATGCACAAGAAACTGGGTATCACCTTTATCTACGTAACCCACGACCAAGAAGAGGCGATGACGCTGACCGACC